>JBAYFK010000040.1:0-9960 GCA_041667225.1 Candidatus Omnitrophota bacterium | reverse complement strand
TTCCCATAAGATGGCCTAAAGCGTCGTATTCGTAGGCTACCAGGAGGTTCCCGAGAGAATCGTATTCTTTTACGAACTTGGCCTGGTCGGAATCTGTGTAGTAATCTTCGAACGTCTTGTAAGAACCGTCAGCCTGTGTCTCTTTTAAAAGCTTGCCATAGGCCTTGCCGTTCCAGTTTTCGTCTGAATACTCATAAGTGACTCCGGTAGAAGCTACGGTCTTTGTATGCATCCTGCCTGAATCGTAATAGGTATAGGTAATTCCGTTATCGATAGTGCCTATAAGGGTCCCGGCTGCGTCATATTCGTAAGTCACTATGAGCGTTCCGTCCGCTGCATACTCCTTTATATAGCGCGCCTGATTGGTCCCTGCAAAATATTCCTCAAATGTTTTATATGTACCGTCCGGACGAGTCTCTTTTAGTAGCTTGCCGTAATTATGTCCATTCCAGTCTTCATTCGAATACTCATATGCGGTACCGCTGGCAAGGGTCTTTATATGCATCCTTGAGCTTGAATAGTAGCTGTACGTAACGATGAGGTTTGTAAAATTCGCATCCGAATAGCAGCGTTTAACGCTGAATACCTTGGTCCCCGTAAAATATTCGTATTCATACGAAATGGCGCCGTCACCGTCAGCCTGCGCGGAGACCTGTTTATCGAGCCTGCCGTAATTCTCATCGGCTCCTATAGAGCCGTCTCCATTATGGTCAAAAGCTTCGTCGAGATGGTGATAGTAGAGGTTCCCGTATACATCCTGTGAAGGGAATTCCTTCGACTCCATCCTTCCGGATAGATAAAAGAAATATTTTGTGCCGCGATACCACTCCTGAAGTTTCTGCATATCTTCAGGCGTTATGGGATCTGTATACCCATCTCCCTGCCAGAATAGGCCGCCCATATATCCGGCAGCGAATATGGCATCAAGACGCGCCCTAAAATCGGGATCGGTCTGGTACAGAGGATAATATTGCGGGTCTATCTCTCCTATAAATACAGGTTTTCCGTTAAACATGGGATCTGATGCGGAAAAATCGAGCTCATTAAAATTGTAGCCGTAGTATTTCGCCCAATAGTGTATCTGGATAATGTCGATATCGTATCCGATGCCGTCTATAAATGAGCTCCAGTACTGGCCCATAGTCTCTTTATTCGCGAAACCTATAGTAACATCCTTACCTGGATCTTTCGCACGGACCGTAGCTAAAAGCGCCTCCATGAATATCCGCATCTCGGTCACAGATACCGTTGATAACATAGGGTTACCTGAACCATCCGTCCTGCCATTGCCCCAAGGCGAAGCATTCGTGCCGTAATACGGCTCATTTATCAGGTCCCACATAGCTATGCGGCTGTCGTTCTTATAGTGATCAATGAACCTGCCGATCAGAGCCATCAACTCTGCCCTTTTTGTGCCATTTTTTATCACTTCCGGGTGGCCTGAATCTCCGGTAGAGGATCCAAATGCCAGCCAGTAGTCAAACAATGCGGGAATGAGCTTTGTGCCTGTAATGGCTGCGGATTCAAGAAGGGCATCCATATCCCTATAAAGCTTCTCTTCATCATAGAACCGTAATACCGGGCCTGAAAAATCTATGGTATTACGCAGATCGGTAAAGAGAAACAACCTTACCGTGCCACCGGAAAAATTGCTCAAGCCTTCGATGAGCCTCTTCTTATTATCGCTTGTGCTGAAACCCGTCCACTGGTCCGGACAGCCGAGATCGTATCCGTAAGATATCCACGGGAGGTTCCCGCCCTTCATGAATGAGTTCGCGCTCTCTATCTTCTCCCTGAGTTTCCAGTCGCCATCGAGCCTCTCTCTATTGCCGTTCGTATAATATTTGGTAACGCCATCCCTTACAAGCGACCCATTATAATGATAAAATGAGGCCGTCCCGTCAGGATCGTATTGAGTATTCGTAAGCCATGAACCGCTCACCTTATTATAGGAATAGATGTGGCCGTCGGCTTCTTTTTTAATGTAAAAATCATCCGTTATGAGTTCATAGGTATTAAGAAGCGTATCCGTGGAACGCTGATATTCAAGTTTATAGCGGGGATTTGCAATACTTCCAAAATAGGTATAGGTATAGTACAGGTTCGAGGAGACCAGATCGTTCCTGATCAGCCTGCCGGATGCATCATAGAAATAATCTTCGGATAGGCTTCCTGCAGCGTCATAGATGGAGTGGCGCTCCATGGAACCGCTTTCATTATAGATAAAATGCTCGGCCAGCGTAGTGCCGTCATCGGTATATATAGCCTTATCCCTCATGGTCCAGCCGTTGGTAGAGGTATCGAGGTTCAAATATTCATTATGGTAGTCATATATGTAAGAGACACGCCTCTCGCCTATAACAACATTGCTCCAGATATCGCTATCAGGCATGGGTTCATATGAGCCGGTGTACTCCGTAACGGTAACCTGCGTCGCACCCCAACCCCAGGTTTTGTACCCTGCCAATTCGTATGCAAGAGTCAGGCGGCCCCAATGGTTCCACTCATCGCCATAAAGGTCTTCATTCGTATACTCATATATGTACCCGTTGTCTTTTATCAGGCGTTTAACGATTATTGTTCCGGAGTAATGTTCAACTGTTTCGGCTACGGCAGAGGTTACAAAAGAAAGGGCAAGAAGAAATGAGATCGATGCGGCGATTAAGATGTACCTGACATTCCTCATAAGTGAGCTCCCCATTTTTACTAATTAAACTTTTATAAAAAGACAGCCTGGTTGCCTTCTTCATCGGCAACCAGGCTGTCTAAATTGTAGACCCTTGGCTTTGTGTCTCCGCCTCGCGACGGATTTACCTTTTTCGATTGTATTAAAGGATACCACATGATATATGGTAAGTCAAGGAACAAAAGCTTACTTTTTTAAAAACTAACGATTTATCTATTTAGAAACAAACATAGTACAAACTAAAAGGGCTAAGAGGAAGAATTGTTTCCCTCTTAGCCCTAATTTTTAAACGAACTGATACAGATTACAGAGTCGTCGTCATCGTATAAGTTACGGTACCTGTATGAGCAACGCCTGTTGCAAGGCCAGTGGGATTCAACCCTAATGTAAGGCTGCAAAGTGTTCCATACGGGGCGTTATTCTTATCCATTGTTCCTGAAGTATAAACCTTCGTAGGTGCTGCAGTCGTGCCGAGTAACGGCCAATCTGCGCCATCTGCCGGTGTAGCGTTTCCAAGACCGCCGCTTGCCGGACCATTGGTATTTCTATCGATAGGCTGAGACATATAATATTTGATCTTTCCCTGAAGAGTCGCTGATGTTACGCCTACCTTCATGCACCACGGAGTATTGATGTTCGACATACAAACTACGCCGAGGGTGGATTTTCCGGTATGGTTTCCATCCGGCTTAATTATCGTTCCGGTTGCCGGGTTAACGTTCGTCCACACCAACGGTCCGCCAGTCGGATATACCATGCTCGTTGCGTCATTAAAGAATGACGCTGAAAAGACGCTCGATACGGTCGCTGTAACCGTAGAGGTCACTGCACTGTCCGCAGAATACGCATTCTGCGCTACCAGCATTACAGCAACTAAAAAACAAACCGCTAAAAGTTTCTTTCCCATCTGACACCTCCCCTTTTTTTACTAATTTAGTTAGTTATTAAAAAAACAGCCCAGTTGCCTTTTTATCGGCAACCAGGCTGTCTAAATTTTAGACCCTTGGCTTTGTGCCTCCGCCTCGCGACGGATTTACCTTTTTCGATTGTACCAAAGGATACCACATGAAATGGCAACTGTCAAGTCACTATATCTTCCTTTTTTAACAACTAACAGATTTGATATTTTCATCTCTGTTAGTTATGAAAAAGCGAGCTCTCTGTCTATTGACATTGCATGTGGGTCAGGTATACTTAATTGTAGAAGAAGAGTAATGTTCTTTATTAATAGATAAACGATAAAGGCAAACCATTTGAAAGAATGGGACGCAAAGCTACAGGCCTAAAGTCCTTTGAGGACCATGGCAGGTGGGCTACCGAATTTAGGATTTATGGATAGCCAGAGCTTTGTCTGGCTATTTTTTTGTGATTGTAGGCCTCGGTCGAAAAGCTAGCCGTAAGGCTGGAAAGCCGCTGATGTCAAGCGGTTGCCGAAACCTCCCTGCTGACGCAGGGATTTGTCCGACATGTTTACGGGCAAAGGAGGCAAGATGAAAGCGTTAAGATGTATAGTAGTGTTGTTAGCCGTTATTATGGCTGCCGCTTATATTATCCCCGATACTGCGAGTGCGGAATCGAGGACACTAACAAGCGCAATATTCGTGACCATAAAACCAGCGACTGAGAATAACCAGGCAAAGATGCCTCAGGATATCGAGAACATGTATATGGATAATGTATCTCAGGGGCAGAAGATCTTTGTGAAGGAAGAAAAA
Source organism: Candidatus Omnitrophota bacterium (assembly GCA_041667225.1). Lineage (GTDB taxonomy): Bacteria > Omnitrophota > Gorgyraeia > 2-01-FULL-45-10 > 2-01-FULL-45-10 > JBAYFK01. Next base: position 5,559 of record JBAYFK010000040.1, on the reverse strand, counting down.
CTGGCTCAGGGGGGTAACGGCTTATACACAATGGCTCAGATGCTATAAGATCACTCTGAAGCCGATCCGTCAAAATGTTCCACAACTATAGGCTTCGTGTTGAAGACGAAGTCTATATCTTTTCTACGCGCTCCCTCTTTGAGGTCAGCGCTTATTTTTTCTGCAGAGCTTAATGTATATTCAAAAGGGACTGTGGAAGGATCTATCCCTATTGTATAACTCCCGGGCGGTATATAATCAAACTCGTATGTCCCGTCAGAGAACGTCAGTGTCTCCTTTTCGAGTTCCACGATATATACCCTCACATTGGGAAGCGCTTTATCTATGACCTTGCCATACTCCCCGCTCTTGTCCACATCCGCATAGACCCTTCCGCTTACGAAGACCGCCTTGACTACAGGGAAATCAACTTTCGATGTCCTGAACTGTTTTACGGTCACCTGCTTTGCGCTCAGGTCTTCCACCATCATATCTATAGGGAGCTGCGACAGGTCGACCTTCACAACGCGTTCTCCCGGGACTACCTTATCTATCTGGGCAAAACCGAGCGAATCGGTCTTGGCGGACCGGCCGTCTTTTACATAGACCCTCATATTAGGAATTGCTGTATCTCCCTGGTCGAACGCGCAGTTCATATTTAGGTCCCTATATAGATGCACCCTGACAGAGCCCCACTTTTCAGGGCTTCTTATATCCTGGATATGTCTGCCCTTGACCATTATAGTGTAATGCTTCGAATTCTGGTCTTTTGATAGAAAATCAAAATCTGACAATGTATAGTCAAGCGTCCATACGGTGACCGGACTCGACCTGAACTCTCCGCCCAACATAAGCGTCATGACCTCCGTATCGCTTAGATTCTCCCGCTGCGTCGTCGTCACACGGCAATCCGCGTTCACGCTCAAATAATGCAGGATATAGTATCTGAAGCCTACATCGCTGGTGAGGGTGGTTGTCGAATAGGTGAGCGCGTTCAGGCTCTTCGTCTTCCTGAAGTCCTGATAATATTTTATATACGACCCGTAGAATTGAGGGAAATATTTGAATATTGTGGAGGAATACGTATCGGTCAAGGAACCGCCGACAGCCGTCTGGAACGCGTCCTGTATATTGCGGTCATAGCTGAATTGGATGGTCAATGTTTTCCAGCTCTTCACGTAATCAACACGGTAGTCGTTATACCTGCTGCCGCTTGAATCTACGTCACCGCCTCTTGAGAGCGACTCATCTATGATCCATGTAAAGTTCACCGTCTGGTCCCACGGCAGCAGGAGCGTCGTACCGGTAGACAAATTTCTCCCGAAATTCACGGGCAGGCGCGGATTGCGCTCAACGTTGCTCCTGTTGAACCTGGAAGCCATATTGACGAGCCAGTTCGGAGCGAACTTGTATCCCATAGCGAAATCCCAGCTTTCGTAATCCTGGTATGTCGACGGCATACCGATCGAAGCATACTGCGCTCCTACGGATTCGTATGCAACGCTGAAAGAATAGAGCTCTTTATTGAAATATGCCCCTATCCTCCAGTCCCCGTCTATCAGGCGCTTATTGACAAAATCATCCGGGGTATAACTGGATAATGCATGCGTATACTGGATGTCCAGGTCCTTATAAAGATGGAGCGTGGCATCGTTCACATACACAAAGCTTTCTCTGGGATATGCCGTACCTATCTGGAGTTTTTCAACCGCGGTATTATACTGCCAGATGCCCATGCCCGATACCTTGAATATGTTATTGGCATCGGTGTACTCCTGTTTTATGCTATATAATCTTCCGGCATAGTTGACCGCCCCTGAAGGCCCGGGGAACGCCATGTTCGTCTCTCCATATATCGCCGTAGACTTGAACGGCCCTGCCGTATTGATTATCGTAGCTCCGTAAAAAGAGAGCGACTGTGAACGCAGGCGGTCTATATTGAGATAACTGTCCATGAGGTTCACTCTCGTATCCTTTGAATATACGCTCAAGAATTCTCCGTCCTGGACCATGCGCTGTTTTTGCATCCCCCTGTTATCCCTCATCCTGTATCGTCCGTCTATATTGAAAGAATATGTCTTCCCGTTCAGCTTGACCTCCCACTCCCTCGTCCTGTCCTGCGAGGCCTTATCCTGGAAATAGCTCAGGGCCATATCCGCCTTCAGATCTATGTCAGGCATATACTCGGGAGGCAGCATCTCATTCTTTATATCTTTGGGCATCCACAATGCCGTGGGCATCGGTTGCTCTTCTTTTGCCTTCACTTCAATAGGCTCAGGAGGTTTTACCACTTCGAAGAATGTCGTTTCCGGTTCGCCTGATACCGTGAATCTTACCGTATTCGTCGATCTATCATATTCGTGCATGATATTAAAAGCCTTGGAGATAGAATCCAGGGACAGCATTAATGAGTTGGAATATATTGCAGGAGGTTTGTCGAGCAGTATCGTCGATTCCCTGTTCAGGAGGGCTTCCTTTTCCCCTATCTTAAGTTCCAGGTTCAGCCCGTCAGACCTTATAACGGTATACTTTTCCGGGTCTATCTTCAATAGCATCACGTTCAAAGAAGGCGCGACGAGCGCAAGCGGCAGCCATATATCGTCGTCTTTCTTTAGTACGGGGGATGGCGTTTTTAGGGGCTTATTGTCGGCAATAACGACTATCGAGCTGTCTTCGACATATCCGGTAAAATCATAGCCGGTCTTTTCAGCGGCGGTAGGTAATATCCAGCTCTCCCCGGAGGCAGGCTTCGCCGCATCAGGCGCCGCTCCCTCTCCCGCAGCAAATACTTCGCCGGACAGGACGGACACCATTAATAATATGATCGCTATTATCGTTCTTTTGGCCATAATAAAAAAAAGAGATTATTACCATCTTTAAGGTAGTAACCTCGTTCGGTTATAAGTAAGTTTGGGATCGTGTCTTACTTTAGGCTCCTTCTATTTAACTGTAAAGCTTGTCTGGCCGCCCAATAATACATCCCCGCCGTAATCGAGCATCACTTGGGCGAAGTAGGTTCCGGCCGGCAGGGTCTTGGTATATTTCTGCGAAAATCTCCTGCTCGTCTGCGGCAGCACTCCGCTCTTCTCCTTATTCACATCGATCTCATCTACCTGGTTCTTCTTAGCGTCTATTATCTTGAGCGTCCCCTTCGGCCTTACGAGAGTATTGCCTTCGTTGAATACCGTATAAGACGTCTCAAAAGCGCCATCGTCATCGGGTCCGGTAACAGATATCCCTTTAAGCTTCGCCTTGAAAGTCTGAGTGCCTTCGACGCCAACGAGGACGATCGTCCCGAGCCTGATGTTAACGCTTGCTCCTACCTCTTTGCTCTTTGATGGTGAAACGCCTGTTTCGAAGAATACGACTCCATAATGTCCGCCCGTAGCGCCTTGCGGCACGTTCATGACGAACCTTACCATCTCCTGCTTCCCGGGAGGTATATCAAATTCCGTGGGCCCTACCTTTATCCATTCCGACAACGACCATGGCGTACTGTTCTCTGGGAGGAAATCGTTGCTTCCATCCGGAAGATATACAAGGTCCTGCACATATACCCTGACATGGGCGGCATCGCCGGTGGTGTCCAGATTGGATATGACGATGTAGCCGTGCTTCTCTTCTCCGGGTTTTATGCTGAGCTCAACGCGCGGCGGGTCTATATTCAGGTTTACAGCGTCGGAATACGGGACGAATACGGCTATCGATATTATGAATGCGGTTACGGCTATTATGGATATTCTCTTCAATTTACCTTCCCTTTTATGATTTAGAGCGTTTCTATCATTATGAATCTTACGGTACCGTTGTAATTGCCCGCCACCTGGTTTTCCGGAACATCCAATGAATAACGGAAACTTATATCTATCGCGGTCCCCGTATTGTCATCGGGATCGCTCGTATATATCAAGGTCGGCGTCCTTGAGAACGGGAACGTAAAATTCACGCCGCCGTTCACTATGCCTTTTCCGGCTCCCACAGAAACGACGGTCCATTTAAAATTCGCTTCCGGTATGGTATATTGCATAAAAGAGAAAGGTTTGACCACCTGCGCCTTAAGGTACCACGTCATGTTATTGGTAGAGGTGCAGGTAAGCGTATTATGGTGAGTGCCTTTTATAGAGATCTCCTTCGACTCCCCCGTATTCATGGCTCCGAAATCGAGCATATTATAGTCGAGATTCATCTGGAGCGCCGCATCAGAAGTGGCAACGCATAACATCATCATTACAAAAAGAAGATAAGATACGATTTTTGTTTTCATAGTTTTTTATGGGTTGTCTGTCATAGTATAAAGGACTCTCACCCTGTAATTACCGCCTGTGGCATCCTTAGGGAGGTCCAGCTTATATTTGAACCTTACAAGAGCTTCACGGCCTGCCATGTCGCTTTGGCCGCTCGTATACGCTACTTTAGGAGTAGCGGAGAAAGGGGTCCAATCTTTTACCGGATCCCCGTCGCCTGTCGAATCGAATACCTGCCATTTGAATATCTCCGGAGCCACAGGATTGCCGTCGGGTCCGGTGATAGTCCCCATTACGGCTATCTTCAGATGCCATGTCGTCCCTTTGTTGGCCTGGCACTTCACTTCATTATAATACGAAGATGTCTTCAGTTCGATCGTATCGCCCGGTTGAGCATACCCGAAGTCTATCAGGGCATTATCCAGCACCATGGAAAATACTTTATTGATGGTCACAGTGGCATACATATCCTGGGTCGCCTGCTCAGCGGTCGACCCTGAAACGAAGATCACGGCGGATAATGCCATGATCGCGACGACTGCAGATCTTTTCATATTCATATATGCTTTCATCCTGTTATTGCGCTGTGGTCATAGTATAAGTGATCGTAATATTGTAGGTCCTGCCTGCGGTCATCCCTGCCGGGTTTATTGCAAAACTGAAGGTCGCAAGCGTTCCATACGCCAGATTGTTCTTATCGAACTGCCCCGCAGTATAAAGAGTTGTTAGCGACGTAGGTATGGAATTCCATGCGGAAGCCTGACTCAACGTGCCGTCCGCCGTAGCGTTGCGTGTCCTGTTCCATGGCTGGCCTAAATAATACTTGAAATTGGCTAAATTAAAGTCGGGGGAAGAAGTCGAAGCGTTGACTTTCAAATACCAAACCTGCCCCAGATTCGTCCTGCAGAGTATGCCGACATCGGACTTTCCGTCGCTATCGCTCCTACCATCGGCGTAACAGAACGTTTTTGTAGGGTCCATACTGGTAAAAGGAACGCTTGTGGAATAGAGGACTTTTGCCGGTTCGCTCGTATAAAACTCTATCGAAAATACATTAGTGACACCGGCGACCATATCTGCCGTAGCTGTTACCGTATCGGCAAATGAACTCGCGGTACAAAGGAAGCAGAATATCAATGCTGCGGCTGCAATATGAAGCATATTTTTTTTGGCCATAATATCGTCCCTGTTAGACCCTTTGGTAAAGAATATCATATAATTATATCTTTGTCAATGTTGCGGCCTTCTATTCAACTAAAAGGGCTAAGAGGTTGATATTTCTCCCTCTTAGCCCTTTTAACAGCTTACGATCTTTAATCTATATAATAGAGATTAA
>JBAYFK010000039.1:0-10011 GCA_041667225.1 Candidatus Omnitrophota bacterium | reverse complement strand
GATGGCGGAACTTTTGCGGTCCATCTGGAGCGACTTTTAAAATTTACGATACATTGGGGCGATATAGGCTTTACCATCGTAAATTTTACAACAGCAAATTTAGATGCCTAATCTAAATTTGCGGCAAGCGGAAGATGGCCGCAAAAGTAACCGCCTGCGCGGGGTGGGGAGACTGGGAAGAAACTATAGTATAAAAACTTGTCGAATTGAAAGCTTATGATATACTATGAGGGATTATGGAACAGAAACCGGTGTGTAAAATATTAACAGTAGACGATGTAGAGGGGATAGACTCTTTTCTATACGACTTTTTCTCGGCTCGAGGATATGAGGTATTTAATGCCATGAGCGGCCAGGAAGCTGTAGAGATAGTGAAAAGAGAGAGGCCTCGCATAGTGCTTCTCGACATAAGAATGAAGGGCATGGACGGCATAGAGACGCTGAAGAAGATAAAAGAGATAGATAAGACGGTCTCCGTGATAATGGTCACGGGCGAAAAGGATGAAGATGTCATGAAGATTGCCCGGGACGCGGGCGCGGATGACTATATAACAAAACCTCTCAGTTTAGAATATCTTGATCGCGTAGTTTCCCTTAAACTGATCAATCTCCAGATAAAGGATATGAGCAATTCGTGATCAAAAAATAGTATATTGCGATCTCAAGGACAGGTTCCGGAGCGAACTACCTTGAGATTTTTCGTTTTTACAGTATAATTAGATGATAATCAAATCAAGGAGGATGTCATATGCCGAACTCTTTAGATGCAATCAATGAGAAAGTTAAAAAGGAGAGCGTTTTTATCCAGGCGCTTACCCAGGAGATGGGTAAGGTCATAGTTGGTCAGAGTTATCTTCTCGAGAGGTTGCTCGTAGGCCTTCTCGCGAACGGACACATACTTATCGAGGGCGTGCCGGGACTTGCAAAGACCATGTCTGTAAAGGTCCTTGCCCAGGCGATAAAGACGAAATTCCAAAGGCTTCAATTCACTCCGGACCTTCTTCCCGCCGACCTGATCGGTACGTTGATATATAATCCAAAAGAAGGCAATTTCACGACAAAAAAAGGCCCTATATTTGCCAATATAATACTTGCCGACGAAATAAACAGGGCTCCCGCCAAGGTCCAGAGCGCGCTCCTTGAGGCGATGCAGGAGAGACAGGTAACGATCGGCGAGCATACATACAAACTCGATGAACCTTTCCTCGTATTAGCGACGCAGAACCCTATAGAGCACGAGGGGACATATCCGCTGCCGGAGGCCCAGGTGGACAGGTTCATGCTCAAATTGAAGATCGGATATCCCAATAAAGAAGAAGAGTTCAAGATCATGAAGCGTATGGCTACTACCAACAAAACGACAGACGTAGATCCCGTCGTCGGCCCGGAAGATATCATGAGGGCGCGTAAGGTCGTAGATGAGATCTATATGGATGAGCGCATAGAACGGTATATCATCGATATCGTCTTCGCAACGCGCGATCCGAAAGCCTATGGCCTCGATAGCCTGGTAGGCTTGATACAGTACGGCGCGTCTCCAAGGGCAAGCATATATCTTTCGGTGGCGGCAAAGGCGCACGCTTTCATACAAGGCAGAGGCTACGTAGTTCCTCAGGACGTGAAGACCATCGGCATGGACGTATTGAGGCATCGAGTGATAGTGAGTTATGAGGCCGAGGCGGAAGATAAGACCTCCGAAGACGTCGTGAAGCTCGTGTTTGACGCTGTGAAAGTCCCATAAAAAGATCCTCCGGGTCGGTATATGCTGCCAAGAGAAATATTAAAAAAAGTACGTCGTATAGAGATCACCACATCGCGGCTGGTAACGGATTTCCTGTCCGGCCAGTATGAGAGCGTCTTTAAGGGCAGGGGTATAGAGTTCGACGAAGTCAGGGAATATCAGCCCGGCGACGAGATACGCTCGATAGACTGGAACGTTACCGCAAGGATGGGCCGCCCGTTCATAAAGAAGTATGTCGAAGAACGCCAACTGACGGTCATGATACTGCTCGACGCATCCGCGTCGTCCGATTTCGGCACATCTAAACGCCTCAAAAAAGAACTTGCCGCCGAGGTTTGCGCGGTTCTCGCTTTCGCCGCGATACAGAACAATGACCGTGTCGGCCTTATCATCTTCACCGATAAGGTGGAGAAATTCATACCCCCCAGAAAAGGTCCGCAGCATGTGTTGAGGGTGGTCAGGGAGGCATTATACTTTAAGCCAAAAGGGAAAGGTACCGATATCGCCGGCGCCCTCAAGTTCCTCGACAGCATTATCACCAGAAGAGCGGTCACATTCATAATATCAGATTTTCTCGCCGCGGATTACAAGAAATCGATCTCTATCGCAAATAAGAAGCACGACGTGGTCGCTATCAGCATAACCGACCCGCGGGAGACCATATTGCCTGATGTGGGGCTCGTGGAGATGACGGACGCGGAGAGCGGGGCAGCGTTTACGGTCGACACCTCAAGCGCCAAGCTCAGGTCTCTATACGGAGCAAAAGCAAAGAAGAGGCTTGAGGAGCGTTCACGCCTCTTTGGTTCGGTCAACGTCGACCATATCGATATCAGGACAGATAAAGCGTATATAGAAGAATTTACCAAATTCTTTAAGATGCGAAAACGAAGGATGTAAGGGCGGCATGAAAAATATAAGGTTAAAATATTTTCTCGCATTTTTTTTCCTTCTTGCCAGCGCTTTTCACCTTGAGGCAGGCCAGAGCGACGTACGGATACGATCCCAGGTCGATAAGAGATCTATTTTTATAGGCGACAGGATACACCTGTCCATCTCTGTCAGTTCCGGCTCCAGGCTAGAAGTCGAATTCCCGATGTTCCAAAATAACAATATGGGGCCGTTCGAAGTAAGGGATAGCGGCCAAAAGACAGAGAAAAAGTTTCTTACAGGCCGCCTCTACTCGCAGTGGTATGACATAACCTCTTTTACAGTCGGAAAGTTCTCGGTGCCCGTCCTTGAAGTTAAATATAGAACACCTCCCGAAAAAGAGTGGCAGGCGCTAAAGACGGAAGAGATACATGTGACCGTTGAAAGCGTTATTCAGGACAAGGAAAAGGTGGAAGATATCAAAGATATAAAAGGCCCTTTTTCCTTCTTTTCATTGAACAATCCCGTCGTTTGGTCGCTGGCAGCATCATTGGTTCTGCTCGTATTGACGATCCTTATCTTTATAAAGATCCGTAGAAGGGTGATAGTCAGGCCCCCTCATGTAGTCGCGTTCGAAGAACTTGAGCGTATAAAGAGCTTATTCGCCACGACCGGCGATATCCGGGAGTATTACTTCATGATATCTGACTGTGTAAGGACGTATATAGAAAATGCTCTTGGGATAAAGGCGCCCGAAATGACGACGGAAGAGTTCCTCGTTTCGCTTCATGTGTCGCGTTCTCTTTCTGAGGGTGAAAAGGGCCTGCTCATGGAATTTTTAAAGACCTGCGATATGGTAAAATTCGCGAAACATGTGCCGACAAATGCCGATGCAGAGTCAGTTTTTAATACAGCAAAGAACTTTATCGCCCAGACCAGAGATGAAATAGCCAAACGCGAGGTTGAAAAAAAAGATGTTCGCATTTAAAGACCCCTGGATATTATTCTTTCTGCTTCTCTTACCTGCGCTGATATTCTACGTACTTAGAAAACCCAGAGGGTCAAGCTTTACATTTCCTTCAAAAGATCTTATCGAGGGATGCCCTCCAACCTTGAGGCTTCGGTTGAGCCGTATGACGATATTTATGCGAGCTCTTGCTATCGCGCTCGTCATCATTGCTCTTGCTCGTCCGCAGACCGTACTGGACCATACGCGGACCGTCTCGGAGGGCGTAGATATAGTCCTGACACTCGATACTTCTACCAGCATGCTGGCGGAAGACTTTCGTCTCGGCGTCAACAGGGTCAACAGGTTCGAGGTCGTCAGGGATGTCGTCAAAGAATTCATCAAAAAGAGGAAGGATGACAGGATCGGCATGGTCGTCTTTGCCGCCAGGGCGTATACCGCATGCCCTTTGTCGACAGATTACGAGTGGCTGTACGAAAATCTCGATAGGATAAAGGTCGGGATGATAGAGGACGCTACCGCGGTAGGTTCAGCGCTCGCCAGCTCGCTTAACAGGCTGAAATCATCCAAGACAAAGTCGAAGATCATCATATTGCTTACGGATGGCATCAGTAATGCGGGCAACATATCTCCTCTAACCGCTGCTGAAGCTGCAAAGGCGATGAAGGTCAAGGTCTATACAATCGGGGTCGGGACTAAGGGGCTCGTCCCGTATCCTATGAAGGATATGTACGGCAGGACCGTATATCAGAATATAGCCATAGAGATCGACGAGGATTCTCTTAAAAAGATAGCCGAAGAGACGGGCGGTAAATACTATCGGGCGACCGACACGGAAACTTTGAAGTCGATATACGACGACATTAATAAACTTGAGAAGTCAAATATAGAACACTTCGGTTACCGCCAGTATAACGAGATTTTTTACTATTTCCTGATACCCGGGCTCATCATACTGGCCCTGGAGATATTTTTATCTAATACGGTCTTTTTAAAGGTGCCTTAACGCTATGAATTTCGCGAATGCAGATTATCTGCCGATCATATTTTCAGCCATTTCCGTATTAGCGCTATTCTATGTGATAGTCATGAATGTCCGTAGAATGCTTATAGAGCGCTTTGCTGAAAAGAGCCTTGCCAAGAGCATAACTCCATCATCCAGCTTGAGCAGGAGGATCCTGAAGATGGCCATGCTGCTCGCCGCGGTAAGCCTTCTTCTGTTTGCTCTTGCGCGGCCTCAATGGGGATTTGAGTGGAGCGAGGAGAAGAGGTCCGGGATCGACATACTGATCGCTATGGATGTCTCTAAAAGCATGCTCGCCAGAGATGTCAAGCCGAACAGGCTCGAGAGGTCCAAATTCGCGGTAAAAGATATGATAAAGAAGCTCAATGGCGACAGGATCGGCCTGATCGCATTCTCCGGGACCGCTTTTTTACAGTGCCCTCTCACTATCGACTACGATGGCTTTATGCTCGCCCTGGATGATCTTGGAACGGACACGATACCAAGGCCGGGCACTTCGATATCAGGCGCAGTCCGAGAGGCTATCAATATCTTCAAAGGGCCGGAGACTAAATATAAGGTACTCGTGATAATCACGGACGGTGAAGATCTCGAAGGCGACGCGATGAAGGCAGCCGATGAAGCCGCGCATCTCGGGATAAGGATATACTGCGTAGGCGTAGGGACGCCGGAGGGAGAGTTGATACCGACGACAGATCCTCGCGGCGAACGCACATATCTCGGAGATAAGAGCGGGAATATAGTGAAGACTAGGCTGAATGAGGACCTTCTGAAAAAGATAGCCATAACTACCGGAGGCAGCTATGTAAGGGCTACACAATCCGAATTCGGCCTGACCCTCCTTTATGACAAAAGCATATCGAAACTTGAGAAGAGGGACATAGATTCAAAGATGAAAAAAAATTATCAGGAGCGGTTCCAGATATTTCTTGCCGCAGCAGTCGTACTTTTATTCATCGAAGCGGTCATCTCCGACAGGAAGAGGGTCTTATCGTGAGAAGATGGATCGCGCCGTTTGCCGTAATATCGATCCTGATGACCGTGACGAACGCAACGGCCGCGGTCAAACAGGATGTAAAAAAAGGTAATCTGGTATATAATAATGGCAAATATGACGAGGCATTGAAGTTTTACCAGGATGCCCAGGCCAAGGAACCCGATTCCGGTATAGTTAATTTTAATATTGGCGATGTTTTATATAAAAAAGGGTCATACGAAAATGCCGTATCGTCCTTCAATAAAGCTATCGTTTCCGGAGACGACGATGTCGTTCAAGGCTCCGATTTCAATATAGGTAACGTGCAGTATAGATTGGGATTGCGCTCGGAAGGCTCGAAGATCGATAAAGCGAAAGAGCATTACGAGACGGCCCTTAAATATTACAAAAGGGCCATCGACCTGGATCCCGACGACAAGGACGCGAAATTTAATTACGAGTTCGTCGATGCCAAACTTAAAGAGTTGAAAGAGAAGAAGGCTGAAAAAGAAGAGAAAAAAGAAGATCAAAAGAAGAAAGAAGAACAAAAGAAGGATGACAAGAAGGACCAGCAGCAGAACGAGCAGCAGCAAGAACAAAACAAGCAGGACCAGCAGAATAAAGACCAGGATCAGCAAAAAGATGATCAGCAGCAACAGCAAAATGACCAGCAGCAACAACAGCCGCAGCAGGATCAGAATAAAAAAGACGAAAAGAGCGATCAGAAGAACCAGGGGGATCAGTCCGACCGGTCTAAGGGCGATGACGCTAAGAAGGACGAGAGCCAAAAGGGTGACCAGGAAGAGAAGTCCGGCTCCGGTGAAGGTAAAGAGGAGAAGTCGGGTAAGGAAGAAAAGCCGGAAGAAAAGACAGATGGCAAAGAGGGTGAAGATAAGGGTGCTCAGGGTGCAGAAGAGCGCAAGGCAAAAGAGAAAGAGGGCCAGCAGAACGAGGCCGAGGAGAACAAGACACAAGAGCAGGGTTCTGAGGAGCCGAAGCCTGCTGAGGAGCAGGCCCAGGAAGAAGATGCTGCAGGCGCCGGCGAAAAGACTGAGGGCGAAGAGGCTAAGGATGAACAAGGCCTTGAGTTCTATCAGTCGGGGCAGGAAGAAACGGGTAAGATGAGTGAACAGGAGGCGAAGATGCTTCTTGAGGGGTATAGGGGCGAAGAAGCGACCGGGAAGTCGATAAAATTGCGAAGAAAACCGCTTGAGATGCCCGATCCGGATAAGAATTGGTAAATATAACGGTGTAAAAGATATGAAAAAAATATATATACTTTTAATGATGGCGGCAATGATGACCGCAACTGTGTCGTCAGTTTTTGCTGCCGACGTCAAATTCGAAGCAAATCTCGATAGAGATAAAGTCGCTCTGGGGGAGAGGGTCCAGCTTGGCCTCGTCTTTTATGGCACTCAAAGCATGCCGGCACCCGATATTGATAATATAGAAGGTGTCGAGGCGCGCTATCTCGGGCCATCTACCATGATGACCGTCATCAACGGCAAGGTGTCGAACTCGATCACTCACATGTACTCCATTGTGCCGCTAAAGATCGGAAAGTTCAACCTTGGCCCGTTCTCCTTTACTTATAAAGGCGTCAGATATGTTTCCAATGCGGCGGTATTGCAGGTAACTGAAGATCGTGTGCCGGCTGTATCCGAACCAAGCAATTCTACGATCGATGAGAAACTCGATTTCGGCGACAGGATATTTCTTACAATGACCCTCGCGAAGACAAAAGCATACGTTTATGAACTTATACCGGTAACTGTAAAGCTTTACGTATATAGGCTCAACGTCCGCGATATACAGCTTCCGACATTTGCGCAAGAGAGTTTTTCCAAGGCCGAATTCAAGGAACCCAAACAATACAGGGACTATCATAATGGCTCGCTCTACGACGTTCTCGAATTTAAGACCAATATCTTCGCCACCCGTCCCGGTGAATACAAGCTTGGCCCGGCAAAGATCAAATGTAATGCGATAGTCCAGAAGAGGATGCGCAAGTCTTTGTCCGGCGGGATGGATGAGTTCGGCAATAGCGGCTTAAGGGATGAATTCTTCGATGATTTCTTCACTCACTTCGAAAGATATCCTCTCGAATTGAGCTCACAGGACTCGCCGCTTGCCATATTGCCGCTGCCGGAAGCGGGGAAGAGCAAGAGTTTTGAGGGGGCCGTGGGGGATTTCCAGTTCATATACAGCGCCAATCCGAAGCAGGTCAAGACCGGTGACCCCATAACGGTAACTATGGAGATAAACGGGACAGGTAATTTCAATACTGTGTTGATGCCGAAACTTGAGAATTTAGACGGGTTTAAAACTTATGAACCGCAGATCAAGACAGAGGCCAATACGAAGTCTTTTGTACAGGTCCTGATCCCGGAATCCGATAAGGTTACGCGTACGCCCGCAGCTGCATTCACATATTTCGACCCCAATAAGAGCGAGTACAAGACAATAACACAGCCCGGCATTGTTATACAGGTAGAGAAGGGTAAGGATGAAGCTCCCGCTCAGGTGGTAGGGCCTGCCGTATCTTCGCCTCAAGCGCTTTCCGAACCTGAAGCGATAAAGAGGGATATCATCTATGTAAAAGAATCTATAGGGCGGATACACGGTAAAGATGCAAATATCTATCACCTTAATATAATACTGACGATACTCATTCTGCCGCTGATATTTTTAGCAGCTTTTTATGTTGTCACAAGCCGAAGCGAAAGGATGAAGAGCGATACTGTTTACGCTGGCAGGGTGATATCGTACAGGCTTGCGCGCAGCGGTTTCAAGGCAGTGAAGCGCGCGCTTCACTCGGGTGATCCAAAGAATTTCTATGAGCATATATTCAAAGCTCTCCAGAATTATTTCGGCAACAGGCTCCATATACCGGCAAGCGGTATAACCTATGATGCGGTCGAATACGCGGTCCGCTCAAAGAATGTAGATATTGATCTTCTGAAAAAAATGGAAAGGCTCTTCTCTACCTGCGATCAGGCGAGGTTTGCGGGACTTTCCACCGATGAGTTGACCATGAGGGATAACATGAAGGAGCTCGAAGAGGTTGTAAAATATTTCGAGCGGTTAAAGATATGAAAAAAACATTAATAATACTTTTGATCACGCTGTTTTGCTCTCCCGGCTTTACAGCCGCCCAGGAGAAGGCCAAAGACCCCAACCAGCTTTTCTATAAAGCTAACGCTTATTATGAGAGCGGCGACTATGACAAGGCCGTGGAAAATTACGTGGCCATATTGGACAGCGGCATCGAGAGCGGCAACGTCTACTATAATATAGGTAACGGCTTTTTAAAGCTCGGTAAGACCGGCTACGCAATTCTTTCATATGAGAAAGCAAATAAGTTCATTCCGGGAGACGGAGATCTCAAGTCGAACCTGGAGTACGCCAGAAGCCTCACGGATAGTCCGCCATCTGACGGCTCCGGCCGGAATCTCATAGTACGTATAATAAGGCGTCCTTTTAGGGACCTTAACCTTAATGCTGTAGCGATCTGCACGTTCGCTCTATATCTGGCATTCCTGGTAGCGCTAGCCATTTCCATCGGCAGCAGAAAGCTGGCTATTAAGCTAAGATTTATCACGCCCGTCATAGTGATCGTATTCTTTTTTGCCCTCGCATCATTTGCTTTAAGATATTACGAAGAGAAGATATTGTCGCACGGTATAGTGGTCCAGAAAGAAGCGGAATGCAGGTATGAGCCTATAGATAAATCAACTGTCTTTTATAAGCTTGCCGAGGGCAACAAGGTAGTGGTCTTAAAGACAAGGAACGGATGGCGGCAGGTCAGGCGTGCCGACGGTAAAGTGTCCTGGGTCAAGAAAGAGGCTGTCGAGCTCATCTAACATAATAATAAGAGGCAGGCAACTTTTTGTTGTACTGCCTTTTTTTATTTATTACATAATGCTTATTTATTTGCATATGTGACGCATATTACCGTCGATAAAAAAATAAAGTTAATTTTTTTGAAAAATAATTAAAAAAATGCTTGACAGAAAGTGCATTTTTGCTATAATAAGCATCTCAATTTTAAAAATCAAATATTTGGGTCAATGCATTATCGATGAGTTTAAAATTGAAAATAACTCAGATAGGTGTTTTTTTTGTCATTTTAGCATTTTAGGCCGCTCGTGCAAAAAGCGGCTGCAGTAGCTCAGTTGGTAGAGCACATCCTTGGTAAGGATGAGGTCATCGGTTCAATCCCGATCTGCAGCTCCACTAAATATCTAATCCGATAAGATCCAAATTAAGTAATTTAGGGTCTGGGTGTGTTAGGAAGCGAAAGAAAGATTTAGGGGAAGTTTAAAAGGAGGATCTTATGGCAAAGGAAAATTTTGTCAGGACTAAGCCGCACGTGAATATCGGTACCATCGGTCATATCGATCACGGCAAGACAACATTGACAGCAGCTATTCTCG
>JBAYFK010000038.1:0-10114 GCA_041667225.1 Candidatus Omnitrophota bacterium | reverse complement strand
TCCCGCTATTATGCTCAAACAATCTTCTTTCTAAATTGTCCGTATGGCCCGTATACAATTTACCATCTAGTTGACTTTTCAAAATATACACATGATACGCTGCCATAAGAAACCTTTTACATGCTCTACCCTCCGGGCCTACTCTCCGAGCCTACGGCTCGTTGAGCCGGAGGCGGCCCGTAGGGCCGGAGGCCAGCTGAGCTACCCTCCGGGTCTACGACCCGTAGGGTCGGAGACAGGGGAGTTTAAAAAGGGTCGTTCCTTCAAAGAACCGGGTGAATTGTAGCACATAATCGCCCACATTTCAACTAAACATTTTCACTTTCGATTTTCCGCTCGAGGTAGTATAATATTCGAAAAGCGAGGTGTCTATATGAAGATACTTATTACGTATTATTCTTACAGCGGTATCACGGATAAAGTAATGCATATGTACGAGAAGCATCTCGAAAAGAACGACGCTAACGAGATCAATATACAGCGCCTCAAGCCTAAAGAAGAGATCACGAGCTTTATCGGGCAGTGCAGGGCCGCATTCACAAAAAAGAGGTGCGATCTTCTGGAAGGCATAATATTCGATGCCAGCCCCTATGACCTTATCGTTATCGCCTCCCCCGTATGGGCTTTTGCTCCGACGCCCGCGGTCAATACGTTCCTCGACAAACTGAACGGCATGTCCGGCAAGAAGGCCATAGTGCTTCTGACCTCCGGCAGCGGCGCAGGCGTTAAGAACTGTTTCAAGCACATAAAAACGGTCCTCGAGAGTAAAGGCGTTTCGCGTGTAGGCGAGATCAATATTCCCAACTCTAAGATGAAAGATGAGAATTCCATCATTTCATCGCTTGAAAAAGCCCTGCAGTAAAAATACGAGTATGTAAGGGGTTTTCGCACAAAATTGTAGCTAAATCGGGATTTTATGCTACAATATGATACTTTATTATCTCCAATCTAAGGAAGGGCCGATGGCAACACCGCTAGAACGATGGGTCGATGAACAGGCAAAGCTGTTAAAGCCTAAAAACATATATTGGTGCAACGGCTCTGAAAAAGAAGCCCGCATGCTTGTCGAAAGAGGCATGCATGAAGAGAAGCTTAACGGCGCCGTTTTCCAGGAATTGAACCAGCAGTCATGGCCGAACTCATATTACCACAGAAGCCACCCCACTGACGTAGCAAGGACCGAACACCTTACATACGTATGTTATCCGGAAAGAGAGACCGCCGGCCCGAACAATAACTGGATGCCTCCTCAGGAAGCAAAAGATATGATGCGCAAGCTTTCCGACGGATGTATGCGCGGCAGAACGATGTATGTCCTCCCCTATATGATGGGCCACCCGGATTCTCCTTACGCCAAGGCGTGCGTCCAACTCACAGATACTACATATGTTGCGATCAGCATGCGTATAATGACGCGGCTGGGGCATAATGTTGTTGAAAAGATCGGTTCGACCGAAAATTTCGTAAAAGGCATCCACTCTATAGGCGATCTTAATCCGGACAGGCGCTTCATAATGCACTTTCCTCTCGAGCATCTTGTATGGAGTATAGGATCGGGTTACGGCGGGAACGCCCTTTTAGGCAAAAAATGTTTCTCTTTAAGGATAGCTTCATGGACAGGGTTCCAGGAAGGCTGGCTTGCCGAACACATGGTGATCATGGGGATCGAAGACCCTAAAGGCAATGTCACTTACGTAACGGCGGCTCTTCCCTCTGCTTGCGGCAAGACGAACCTCGCCATGATGGAACCGGCCCTGCCGGGTTACAAGATATGGACTCTGGGCGATGATATCGCATGGCTGAACGTCGGACCAGACGGCCGCTTATGGGCGATAAATCCTGAGGCGGGCTTCTTCGGCGTCGTACCGGGAACATCGATGAGCACGAACCCCAACATGGTGCGCGCCCTGAAGAAAGGCGCTTTTTATCCGACGCTATTCACGAATACGGCTATAAATAAAGATACGAACGAGCCTTGGTGGGAGGGCGCGGACGGACCGGTGCCCGCTAACGCCATCGACTGGCAGGGTATGCCGTGGAACAGCTCAATGAAGACGAAGGCTGCCCACCCCAATTCCAGGTTCACGCTTTCAGTATACAATTCGTCCAATCTTTCTCCGGAATTTGACAACCCAAAGGGCGTGCCCATCTCGGCAATAATATTCGGAGCCAAGCGCACAAAACTCATGCCGCTGGTATATGAGAGCCTTGGATGGCAGAACGGCGTATTCTCCGCAGCCCGCATGGGTTCGGAAACGACCGCTGCCGCCGCCCATGCGGAAGGGGTACTGCGCCGCGATCCTATGGCGATGCTGCCTTTCTGCGGTTATCACATGGGAGACTATTTCGAGCACTGGCTCGAGATCGGTAAAAGGCTGCGCCATCCGCCTAAAATATTCAATGTGAACTGGTTCAGGCAGGATGAAGAAGGCAAATTCATATGGCCCGGTTTTGGGGACAACATACGCGTCCTTAAATGGGTAATAGACCGTGTTAATAAACGCGTCGGGAGCCGCGAAACCCCTATAGGTTATGTGCCACACCTGGATGACCTGGATATGAGAGGGCTCGATATACCCAACGAGAGGCTCAATAAGCTTTTCGATGTGAACCTCGGCGACTGGAAGAACGAGCTGGATGACATTAAGAAATTCCTCAGGCAGTTCGAAGAACATATGCCCAATGAAATATGGGAAGAGTACAAGAAGTTGGCGGCGCAGGAATAATCTATTTAACTCTTGCTTTTTTAATTATTGTGGAATATACTTTTTATAACGTTATTATGTTACTTACAGGAGGAAATAGGATGAATAAGAAGAATTTGATTTATCCGGTTTTAGTATGTTTCGCTGTAGTGGCGCTTTCCGGATGCGGTACTGCGCAGAAGAAGCACCAGCAGGAAGAGATAACGGGAATAAAGACAAAGGTCGAGACACTGGAATCCAGAGTCGAAGGCGTCGAGATGAAGCAGGCTGAATTGGACCGTATCGCGGCAGAACGCGCCCAGATGTCGGATGAATACAGATCCGAGGGGACGGCCACATCAAATTTCGAAGTAAAGCAGAGATTCGACAAATCAAAGATCCGTGTAAGAGATATCCAGGCAGCCCTTAAGAACGCCGGTTATTATACCGGTAAGGTCGACGGGATCAAAGGCAAGGGTACCAGGCGGGCTATAAAAGATTTCCAGAAAGCGAATGATCTAAAAGCGGACGGCATTGTAGGAAGTAAGACTTGGGAAGTCCTTAGTAAATACGCTGATGCCGGCGGCTCAGGAGATACGGTAAAATAGAAAATCTTATCATGTCTTATTAATTTAAAAGGGGCGTCCCAAATAAAAAACGGGAAGCCCCTTTTAAATTGAAAAAAGAGGGAGCCTATATGGACGAGATACTTGAGATACTGGAAAAAGACGCCAGGACTACGCCTGAAGAGATAGCTAAGATGCTTAGCATGACACCCGGATCCGTACGCGCCGCCATTAAACGCTATGAAAAAGAAGGCGTCATACTCAAATATAAGACGATAATAAACAAGGAGCTGCTGCGCGACGAGCATGCGGATGTGCGCGCCCTCATAGAGGTCAGGGTCACACCAAAAAAGAACGTCGGGTTTGACTATATAGCCGAGCGCATATACCAGTTCCCCGAGGTGTCGAGCTGCTATCTCATGAGCGGCACGTATGATCTGCTGGTGGTCGTCGAGGGCAAGAGCCTGCACACCGTATCGAATTTTGTTTCAGAAAAACTATCGTCCATGGAGAACGTGAGAGGCACAGTGACCCATTTCATACTGCAGAAGTATAAAGAGGATACCGACATATTGCGTAAAGCCAAGAAGGATAAGAGACAGGCGATATCATTATAAATAGTGCACAAGATGCAAGACGCAAGAGCACAAGAAATACTTGTAACTTGCGGCTTGCGACTTGCGCTCTAAAGAAAGATTATCATGGGAATTAAGATCTCTAAGAAAGCTGAATCCATCCCCCCTTCCGGGATAAGGGTATTCTTTGACCTGGTACTGGGGATGAAAGATATAGTATCGCTGGGCGTGGGCGAACCGGATTTCGTAACGCCCTGGAATATCCGCGAAGCGGCCATCTACTCGCTGGAAGAAGGAATGACTTCATACACTTCCAATAAAGGCGTCCTGGAACTCAGGCAGGCGATATCGAAACACCTTGTACATAGGTACGGCCTCGAATATGACTACGACGACGAGATACTCGTGACGGTAGGCGTCTCGGAAGGCGTCGACCTGGCTTTACGCGCTATTATCGACAACGGCGACAAGGTCCTGATCCCTCAGCCCTCATTTGTATCTTACGGCCCCAACGTCATCCTGTGCGGCGGCACGCCAGTATACATGAAGACGACCCATGAGAACGGGTTCAAGATCACGGGCAAGGATATAGACGAATACTGCGATAAGAAGACCAAGGCTATAGTCCTGAACTATCCCAATAATCCTACGGGCGCGTCATATTCTAAGAACGAACTTAAAGATATAGCTAAGGCTGTCAAAAAACACGATCTTACGGTCCTTTCCGATGAAGTATACTGCGACCTTACATACGATTTTCCGCATACGGCCTTCCCCACCCTTCCGGACATGAGAGAGAGGACCGTATATTTGAACGGTTTTTCGAAAGCTTACGCGATGACCGGGTGGAGAATAGGTTATGCGTGCGGGCCGAAGAATATCATACACTCGATGACGAAGATCCATCAGTACACGATGATGTGCGTACCCATCATGTCCCAGATGGGCGCTATAGAGGCACTAAAACACGGTGAAAGATCCGTACAGGAGATGAAGCGCGAATACAGGCGCCGCCGCGAATATATAATAACGGCTCTCAATGAATTAGGCCTGACGTGCCACAAGCCGGAAGGAGCGTTCTACGCCCTGCCTTCCATAAAGAGCACGGGCATGAAGTCCATGGAATTCGCCAAAGGGCTCTTAAGCGAAGAAAAAGTCGCGGTAGTGCCCGGTACGGCGTTCGGGCTCGAAGGCTGCATCAGGATATCTTACGCGTCGAGCCTCGAGAACCTTAAAGAAGCTATTACGAGAATGGAACGTTTCTTATCGAAACACGGGAGGAGATAACGAAGATGCCGAGAACATTATCCGTACTTTTAGTCATATGCCTGACGCTGCTCATGGCGACATGCGCCTTTGCCAGAGAGAAGGATATAATCAGGATGAATACCGATATCGAAGTGCTCCAGAATATGGCCGTCAACGATGTAGTGGCTATCGGAGGCAACATATTGGTATCTGGACGGGTCGAGAATAATGTGGTGGCGGTAGGCGGATCGATCACCCTGAAGGCAGGTTCTTACGTCGGCGGCGAAGTAGTTGCTGTCGGAGGAGAAATATTCAAGGATAAGGCGGCCACCGTAGGGGAAAAATTGACGCAGATATACATGCCCCACTTCATCCCCTCGATAGTGGAATTCCTCCAGGGAAAATGGATCGTACTGTGGGCGACGATAAGCATACTCGCCCTTCTCGGGTTCCTTGGGATCGCCATACTCTTCGCGGCTCTTATACCTGAAAATATCGGAGCGATCGTGAAGATCCTGGAGCGCTCATTCGTGATCATGTTCTTATGGGGACTTCTCTGGAGCATACTGATCGTACCTATAACGGTCCTCCTTGCGGTAAGCATAGTAGGGATAGTGCTCATACCGGTGATGATAATACTCGCCGCGATCGCCCTCATAATAGGTTATATAGCTTCTGCCGTATTCGTAGGTAAAAAAGTGCTCTCTTCATTCAAGAAGATACGTTTTCCCTTCATCAACGTTATCACTGGCATACTGATATTGTCGGCTATAGGCTTCGTCCCCGTCATAGGCCCCGTGGTAAAGATAATCTTTCTTTTGGCCGGTTTCGGAGCTGTGCTCTTGACGAGGTTCGGAACAACGAGATAGGATTTAATGGGAGATAAATACAGAGTATTCTTCGATTTCGACAATACGATCACCAAATTTGACGTGATCGATGATATCCTCGAGCGCTTTTCTGTTAACGATAAATGGATCGACCTCGAAAAGAGATGGAAAGCGGGCCGTATAGGATCGAAAGAATGCCTTAAAGGGCAGCTCGGCGGCGTCAGGATGACGAAAAAAGAACTCGACAGATACCTCTCGCACGTCGGCATCGATCCGTACTTCAAGAAGCTCCTGAAGCTCTTAAGATCGAATAAGATCAAGACTACTATTCTCAGCGACGATTTCGATTATATCCTGAACCGGGTCCTGAAGCTGAACGGGATCAGCGGCCTCGACGTATATTCGAACAGGCTTAAATTGGACGGGGACCGCCTCATGCCGCGCTTCCCCATCGTCAATAAATCGTGCCTCATGTGCGGCCATTGTAAAAAGAAGAGCATGTTCTCCAATTCCCGGAAATGCCATACGGTCGTTTATATCGGCGACGGGGCGTCGGATGTCTGCGCGTCTAAACACGCCGACCTGGTATTCGCCAAAGGAACTCTCGCAAAATATTTCGCGTCCAAAAAACTGGACCATATCCCTATCAAAGGCCTTAAAGACACTTATGAATATTTTAAAAGGAGACTGCCATGAGCCAGAAGCAGAAAGTGGATACCATAAAGAATGATAAGCCGCGCGCCAAGGATGACCTCCTCGCGCTCGAAGCAAAATATTGTTCATGGGGCGATACCGTACATTACGTCAATAACCCCAACATCTTCAAACGCTGCGAAGGAAGCTACCTGTACGACGATGAAGGAGTGGAGTTCCTCGACCTGCAGATGCTGTATTCGGCCTGCAATTTCGGATATGCCAATCCCCGCCTGAATAACGCCCTTAAAAAGCAGATCGACACCCTCCCTCAGCTCGCATGCCAGTATCTGCATGAGGAGAAGGTCCTTCTCGCTTCAAGACTGGCGCAAAGGGCTGAGCGGACTTTTGAGGAAAAAGGAAGGGTCCATTTCAATGTAGGCGGCTCGACCGCCGTTGAGGACTCGCTTAAACTGGTGCGAAACCATACCGGCAGGAACCTCGTATTCGCGTTCATGGGCGGCTACCACGGCAGGACGATCGCCGTAAGCGCCATAACTTCGAGTTTCAGGTACAGGCAGCATTTCGGACATTTCGGCGACAGGGCGATGTTCATACCGTATCCCTACTGCTTCCGCTGCCCGTACGGTAAAAAGAAAGATTCCTGCGGCATGTACTGTCTTAAACAGTTCGAGAAGTTGTTCGAGACCGAGTACTACGGCGTCGTGAATAAAAAAGATAACGTATGCGAATTCGCCGCGTTCTATATAGAATCTATACAGGGCACGGGCGGATACGTCATCCCCCCTCGCGAATATTTTGCAGGACTAAAAGAGATATTGGACCGCTACAACATACTGATGGTCGACGATGAGATACAGATGGGGTTCTTCAGGACCGGTAAATTCTGGGCGATAGAACATTTCGGCGTGACTCCGGACATCATAGTCTTCGGAAAGGCTATGACGAACGGCTTGAACCCGCTGTCCGCCATATGGGCAAAGGAAGCGCTCATATCCCCCAAGGTATTCCCGCCCGGATCGACGCATTCCACATTCTCATCGAACCCTCTCGGGACGGCGACCGCGCTTGAGGTCATGGACCTTATAGACGAATCGGATTTTGCTTCCGAGGTATCAAAGAAAGGGCGCTACTTTATCACAAGGCTCAAAGCCCTGCAGAAGAAGTATCCCCAGATAGGCGACGTCGACGGTCTCGGCCTGGCGCTCAGGATAGAGCTGTGCCAGAAGGACGGCTACACGCCCAACAAAGAACTGACCGACGCCATAGAACAGATAGGATTGAGCGGCAGGCTCTCTGCCGGCGGGAAGAGGCGCGGCCTCGTCCTTGACGTAGGCGGATATTACAAGAACGCCTTCACACTGGCGCCGTCCCTCTACATAACTGAAAAAGAGATCGACCTGGGTGTGGACCTGTTCGAAGAGGCCTTCTTAAAAGCCCTCAAAGGATCTTAACTTAATGTTCACACAACTGATAAACAAGGCCATATCCGTAAGCTCTCCCAGAACTCTGGGGAAGTTATTAAATTTCATGCCGCGCGAACTTATAGACTGGAAGAAGCACGCGGCGTTCAGGCAGGTGGTCCGGTATGCGTATAAGAATTCTCCTTTCTACAGGCGTAAATTCGACGAACTCAAGATAGACCCGAACAAAATACGAAAACCTTCGGATCTCGGAGATTTTTACACGACCCCCATCGACATAATCGAGCATGCGGAAGAATTCCTGTGTAAAAAACCTCAGCTCGTATTCGAATCATCCGGCACTACCGGCAGGAATAAGAGGATATATCTTTCACAGCGCGAGATAGATAATGTCGGTAAGTTCATGGCGACGGGCCTATACATGGGAGGCGTGACCAAAGACGACCGCCTCGTGAATGGACTCGATTTCTGCATCTGGATACCGGGCATGATAACCCAGAAGTGTATAGAAAAGAGCGGCCTTTTCGGGATGGCCGCGGGAAAAGTAGACCCCATAGAGGTCTATAAAAGGCTGCCTACTTATAAGTTCTCTGTCATCATGGGCGAACCTACCTGGCTGATAAGGCTTACGGAACTTGCGGAAAAGAACGGCTCTTACCCTATAAAATTCCTGATAGGCGGAGCAGAAGCCATGCCGGATGCCGCCAGGCCGTGGATGGAGAAAGTATGGCCGGGAGCCAAGGTCATAATGGTATACGCAACCGTAGAATCCGCCGGTATAATAGGATTCGAGCTCTTTAAAGAGTGCGGTGATTACCATATCGACGAAAATAGTTTTTTTGTCGAGATATCGGACCAGGGAGAGGACGGTTACGGCGAGGTCACGTTCACGACGTTAAGCCGCACCACCATGCCCCTAATACGATATAGGAACAGGGACATCTCCAGGATAATAGAAGAAAAATGCGCCTGCGGGCTGCCGTTCAGAAAGCTCGCCAGGATACGCGGCAGGTCGGACGAGATGATCGTAGCGAGCGGAGGAAATCTGTATCCCCTTATGTTCGAAGAAATATTCAAGGACATCTCCGAAATATCGAGCGACTGGCAGATCATATTCAAACTGCGCGGGGTCAAAGAAGTGATGGAATATAACCTGGAATTAAAGGATCCTGAAACGAAAGATCGGATAAAAGAACGGGTATTTTTGAACATACAGAATTTTTATCCCGATCTCTGGAAAAATTATCTATTGGGAATATTCGAAATGGACTTCGTATATCACGAACCGGGCAAGATCAGGGAAGGTAAACATAAGCTGATACGCCTCGTTGACAAACGCTATGTTAAATAATGCGATACGCATACTGAACTTCGATAACAGCGTTACAAAACAGCAAAAACTCCTCTCAAAATTCAAGGCGGATATTGTAAACCTCACCCGGTTCGGACCTAAAGCGCGCTACTGCATGGGCAAAAGGACGTACGACGAGTTATACTCCGAGATCGGCGGCACATCAAAGGACAGCGTCACGTTCCTGGGTTCCGGCGACTTCCACCACATCTCCTCCCTTTTAATCTCGCGGTACGATGAACCGATAACGGTGATAGACTTTGACCTCCACCCGGATTGGGATATCTTCTCATTAGGCCTTAACTGCGGGTCGTGGGTAAATAAAGCTCTCGAGAACAAGAACGTCCTGAAGTTCATCCTGGTAGGCGTATCCTCCAACGACATATCGACCTTTTCCCTGGAAAGGGCGAACCTGGCCTCTCTAAAAGACAACAGGGTCGAGATATATCCCCATTCTCATGAACCGAGCCTCGTTTTTTTTAGGAGGGTGCCTGAGAACATTTCGATAAAGATACGAGCAGGGTTATTTTACAATAAAATATGGTGGACGAGCCTTAAGGGCCTGGATATGAAAGCCGCTTTTTTAAATATCCTGAAGCGCTTACCGTCGAAGAATGTATACATCTCGATAGACAAGGACTGCCTGAAGAATGAATACGCGCTAACTAACTGGGAGGAAGGACTCTTCTCCCTCGATGAACTTCTCTCGCTGATAAAATTGATAAAGGAGAATTCGGATGTAGTGGGAGCGGATATAACCGGGGACTATTCAGAGGTCCTGG
>JBAYFK010000037.1:0-10281 GCA_041667225.1 Candidatus Omnitrophota bacterium | reverse complement strand
TCAGACGAAGACTGGAATGGCAACACTTACGGAAAGCTCTTGAAGGAAACAAGATCCGACGGCAGCTATAAGACGTTCGAAGAGTACTTCGCCGGTACCAACCAGGCAAGGTTCATAAAGGAATATTCGAATCTCGGCGTCCTATTGTCGACCCTCGAATATAACGCTTCAGGCACGCTCGTAGGGAAGACCGAAGGCGATATCACCTACACCTATTACGATTCAGGCCGCATGCACACGAAGCTCGAACTCGGCACGACTTACGAATACTCAGACGAAGACTGGAATGGCAACACTTACGGAAAGCTCTTGAAGGAAACAAGATCCGACGGCAGCTATAAGACGTTCGAAGAGTACTTCGCCGGCACCGATCAGGCAAGTCTCGTTAAAGAATATAGCCCGATGGGAATATTGTTACTGACGAGCGAATATTATCAAAATGGTGTATTGAAGAAAAAGACCCAGTCGAACGGTTACGTATTTGAATATTACACGACTGGGCGGCTCAATTGGGCGGTATACCCCAATACGGCATCTTACAAATATGCAGATGAAGATTTTAACGGTCAGGGATACGGCAGGCTCGAAGAGGAGATAAAGGCCGACGGTTCAAAGGTTGTTTATAGCAACTACTATGAAGGCTCGACCGTATTCGGCAAGAAAGAGGAGTTTGACAAGTTCGGAAAACTCTTTGAAACCACAGAATATTACAGCAGCGGCAGCCTGAAGTCGCGTATGCTTGCCGACGGCAGCGAATATGAATACTATGAGTTCGGCCAGCTGAAGAGGGCATTGACTCCTGACGGGTTCGAATATATGTATGACGAGACCGGCAGGATGGTATCGGAGAAATACCCTGACGGCGCTTACTTCGAGGACAATGTGGACATATCCGAAAATAAGATATTCCGCAGCATCTATGCCGACGACTCGAAGACGGTACTATTAAAGATAGAGGTATTCACTTTTACTGCCGATCCCAAAGATTATTCCTCGTGGACGCATGTCGGGACACTGAACCCTGTCGGGTACACTCAGACGAATGACGTCAATGGCAGGCTTTCGCAGGAGAACGTTCCCGGTGTATTCACCATCGATTATGTATATTACGATCTTACGCCGATAGTGAAGTCGAAGACCTATACGAACACTAGCACAGGCAGCACGGTGCTTTATGAATACGACGCGCTTTCGCGCCTTGTAAGAGAAGTAGTAAACAATGATATCGAAACGGTAACGATCTATTATGGATCGACCGCCAATATATATAAGGTGGTAGGCAGAAGGGCGTCTAACCCGAGCGAGATATTATTCCGGTGCGAGTACCGTGAAGATGGATCACTCATCTATAAGAAGACTTACGGTGACGGTGAGACAACAGAAGCCAGGTACGATGTACAGGGCAGGATAAGATATTTCAAGGTCGAGGGCGTTTCGGAGACGACATTCGGTTATGATCCGATCACGGGAAAACTTACTAAAAAAGCTGTGACGAGCATCTCCGCGGAAGGGAACAATACCGTTATAACAGAATACGCAGAGAACGGAAAGATAGAAAAGATTACCGATCTATCCGGGATAGTATATGAATACGACGTGTACGGCAGGCTGGTCAAACAATACAATTCCCCGGACGAGACCATATATTATGAATATACCGGTGACGCGTCCAACATGAACTATATTAAAAAGAGGGTCATCAATGATTCGCTTCAGCAGACGATGGCCTATTTTTATGATCCCGACGGCTCATTTACTGTCTCATATATAGAGTTATATGGAGAGACGATAGAGTTGCTGCCCGATGGTACCGCTAGAGTGACCAATAGGACGCATTACGACGGTGCGTACGATTCGTACACATACTTTGGCGATACTCACGATGTCCAGACGCATACTTATGTAGATAGGGACGGCAGGACGACTATAGAGACGTATCTATCGGCCGGCAAACTGCTTAAAGTCATCAACTGGAACGATCTTGTAACGGACTATCAGTATGACGAGTCAGGCCGCCTTATCAAAAAGGACGTTTCCGATGGTTCTTCCGAAGAGTACACATACTGGGACGCTACTGAGAATATTAAGACGAAGACGATCTTGAACAGATGGGGCACTAAGACGGTCGAAGAGTATAACGAAGCCGGGTTGCTGACAAAGTCGACGATAACATACGGATGGTATTCCGGTAAATATGAGACGACTTATGAATATGATGCGCAATCGCGGCTCGTCAGGAAGAACTATTCTTACGGTTATCACGAAGAATATGAATACTGGGAAGGGACTTCCACGGTCAAGATAATGCGTTACATAGATTCACAGGGCAGGATCTCTACGACCGAATATAACGCGCTGGGCAAGATAACCAAGTACACCTCTTATTACGGGTATACGGTGACGTATGCATACGACGGATCGAACAGGCTGGAAAGGGTCACCTACTCGAGCGATTCTTATATGCAGTATGAATATGCCGGTGATACCGACAAGCTGTTGAAGACGACTTATTACTACAAAGGAACTGCCTACTATACGCAGGAATATGAATATTTCGGGGATTCGGATAAACTTAAATCCCAAACTTACAACTATCAGGACGGTACTTATTATTACAAGAACGAGTACGATCCCGTAAGCGGGAAGATCATCAAGTCCAGCACTTCTTACGGATATGACACATATTACGAATATGACTCTCTGGACAGGATCACGAGGATCGATTATGCGTTCGGGTATACCGAGGTCTATACGTATTATGGTAATTCGGAGAATATCAAGACGAACGTATATATCGACGAAGAGGGCAGAAGGGCGACATACGAATATTACAGCGACGGCAGGATAAACAAGATCACCGACTGGGACGATTCCGTGACCACATACCTCTATGATATTCTCAACAGGCTTGTGAGGATAAACTCCACAGATGGTTCTTACAGTATATATACCTATGACGGCGACACCGAAAGGACGCTCTCCTATAAGTATTACCATGCCGACGGAACGTTCTACATGGGCGAATACACCTATTATCCTGACACGTACAGGACGAAGACCGCCACGTATACCGACAGGAATGGCGCCGTTACAAAATATGAATATGGCACGAGCGGGAGGCTCGATAAGATCACCTACCCCGACGGTACTTACGCCGTATATCAGTATGATGCATCCGGCAGGACTATCAGGATCGATAAGTCTACGGGCGCTTATACCACATATGAATATTATTCGGAGTGGAGGACCAAGAAGGTATTGAACCACTACGAAGACGGCACAGAGTCTTACGACGAGTACGAATACTATACCGGCTCCAATTACTGGATGGTGAAGATGCGCAAGCACGTGGAGCGTGACGGTTCAACTACTATATACAACTATAATTCAAAATCCCAGCTTGCCAGCGTGACGCGTCCGGACGGGGTCGTGGAGACGTATTCCTACGATTCAAAAGGCCGCAATACGAGGATCGACCGTTCCGACTCCTCCTATGATGTATATACCTATTACGGAGATACATGGAACAAGTCGCGCATCGACCACTATTCGGATATCGGCGCCCACAGCTACGAGACCTTCACCTATTATAACGACGTATTCGGCAATACCGGACTCGAGACATCCGCCTTCTATTATGAGGACGGTACGTTCACTAAGAAATACTATGATGCATTCGGGACGATCCTTAAAGAGCAGCTTCGCGACGGCCGCACTGCGTATTACAGCAGGTACGATAACCTATCCAGAGTGACGAGGAAGGATTATTCGGACGGCACCTACGCGATCATCGCCTATGAAGGAGACTCTCTTGAGGCGTCAGAAATAATTACATACTACGCCAGCGGAAGGATGTACAAGAAAGAGACCTCAGACGGAAAAACATATGAGTATTCCGACGAAGACTGGAACGGCAAGACCTATGGCAAGCTCCTGAAGGAGACGAATTTGGACGGCAGCTATAAGACGTTCGAGGAGTATTTTGAAGGCACCGACCAGGCCAGATTCGTGAAAGAATTCAGTGTCGCGGGAGAACTGCTCACAACTTATGAATACGACGCGGACGGCAACTTCGTATCTTCGCTCGAGCTGATGGGGTCATATAATATTAATTCAAGCGAACTGGATGCCAGGCTATCCGTGGACCAGAAGATCACCGCGAATAGATCGCAGCTTTCATCGCTCGGTATCAATGTAGACGGAAATGTAGTGACCGGGTCCCAGACGCTTGATGGACAGCTTGTAAACTAAAGGTCGTCCCCCCCTAAGATTTGACACTAAGGGACGTGCCTTGGCGCAGGACGGCAGATGTGGTATCTGCCGTCCTTTTTTTATTCCTCCCGTCGAATATCTTTGACAACCCGACGGCCTATATTGTATACTTTTAGCATCCAAATAGGAGGAAGAGCCGAATGAAATGCTTTTTAAGCCGCATTCTTTTAATAGCAGCATTGATAGCTTTATTGTGGGCCGAGAGCGCATTTGCAGGTGCTTGGACAGTCCCAAAACATAAGGTATGGGCTGAATACTATACGAAATTCGACTATGCGAAGGAACAGTTCCTATCCGACGGTAAAAAACAGCAACTTACGCTTGGCAATAACGCCAGGAGCTGGGAAATGGTCATGGAGCCGAAGCTTGAATTCGGAGTGACCGACTGGCTCACCGCTTTGGGCAGCGTTGAATATAAAGAAGCCCACTATAAGGAATACGGCAGGCCCGGTAATTGGGGCCCGTTCATGAGGAAAAATAACGGCGTCACCAACGTGAAGCTCGGCGGCAGGTGGCGGTTCATAGAGAACCCGTTCGTCGTAAGCACACAGGGCAAGGTCTTCATATATCCCGGATACGGCAACTATCATGGCGATGACCCGGCTTTTACTAACCAGCCTTCCATAGGCAGGGGAGATGACGCGTTCGAATGGAGGATCCTGATAGGTAAAACATTCGACGTGCCGCTGCCATTCTCGTTCTATCCTAAGCTTCCGTGTTATATCGGCGCCGAGACAGGGTACCGCTGGCGTACGAGGCACATGTGCAATGATATACCGTATTTTGTCGAAGGCGGGTTCTGGCCTATTAAAGGGTTCCTGATAAAGAGCGAGATAGACGGTTATAAATCTCACGGCGGCACCGGGAGCATCAAAGAGAGCTACGGTATATGGCGTATAGGCGGTGTATGGGAAGTATTCGGAGGAGACTCCGTGCTCAGGGAAGGCAATAAGCTTTTTAATATAGAATTCCAGTATGGTATGACCGTCTGGGGTAAAAATACAACTGCGTTCCAGGAATGGGTAATTAAGATAGATACGCAGTTCTAAAGGGGTGTAGATAATGGGTTTATTCAGTAAAAAAAAGAAAAAACTGTTCGGAGAGATCCTTATAGATAAGGGGCTCGCAACGTCCGGCGATATAGATGACGCGCTCAAGATACAGAAACAGATATGGGAAGAGAAACAGGTACAGAAGGCGATAGGCGTCATACTTTGTGAAAAAGGCATCATAGATATGGAAGATGTCAACGGCGTCCTTAAAGAACAGAAACAGTCCGAAGAGTTCATGCTCAGGACTTTCATATACTCGGCATTCCATTCAAGACAGCCGAGATAAGGAGATGATCAAATGTTAGGTTTAAGAGTAAGAATGTTCATACTGACGGCGCTTCTTTTTGCGATCGTCTATGCCATCATCTCGATGGTCAGCGCTTCTCTCGGCATAGGCAATTTTTATTTCTATCTGGGATTGTCGATCGCGATGATGCTGATCCAATATATGATAGGGCCTAAGATCGTCGAGTGGTCGATGCACGTCAGGTATCTTAAGGAAGACGAAAAGCCGGAACTCCACAGGATGGTGAAGGACCTGGCAGGGAAGGCTAATCTGCCCGTACCGAGAATAGGCATAGCCCAGATGGCCATACCTAACGCGTTCGCTTTCGGCCGCACCATGAAGGATTCACGTATCTGTGTGACGGAAGGCATATTGAACCTCTTGAGCGAAAGCGAATTGAAAGCGGTACTAGGCCATGAGATGAGCCACATCAGGAATAGGGATGTCCTCACACTGACGCTTCTCTCGGTCATACCCATGATCTTGTACCGTATAGCATGGCAGTTCCTATTTTACGGCAACCGGCGCGACCGCAATTCCGGGAATACCGCGCTGATCGGCCTCGCCGCGTTCCTTTTCTATTTTTTGACCAATCTTCTCGTGCTTTACGCTTCGAGAGTGAGAGAATATTTTGCGGATAAAGGCTCAATAGACTTGGGCAACCCCCCGGCGCAGCTTGCGTCGGCGCTGTATAAATTGGTCTACGGTTCCGCCAGGATGCCGAAAGAAGCGCTCAAGGATGTAGAAGGCATGAAGGCGTTCTTTGCCAATGACCCGTCGAGGGCGCTCGATGAGCTCAAAGACCTGAAGAGCCTGGATCTCGACAGGAGCGGAGCTATCGACGCCAATGAATTACGGGCGCTGCAGACGAAGACCGTTAAACTGAATTTCGGCGATAAGGCCATGGAATTATTGAGCACTCATCCCAATATGCTTAAAAGGATAAAACGTTTAAGCGAATGGGAGGGGAATTGAAATTCAATTTTCAGGCAACAGGCATAGGAAGCGTTCCATTCAAAGATCCGAAGCAGGCCTGCCGGGTAATATTCAATAACTTCGAAAGCATACCGTTTTGGCCGCAGCTGCCGAAAAGGTCCTTCCTGGAGAGTATGTACGTCCAGTATTCGGAATCCCTCCCCGGGCTCGTGATCGACGATAAAGATAAGACGATCCACATCGACAGCTCCCGCGCTATATCGGACATCGAAACCGTGTACGGTAAATATCTCGAAAGGGATATAGACTTTTTTAAGATCTCCGAAGACCACGCGGAAGGTTTTTACGAATTCCTCGCTTCGGCGCCGTCATCCTGCAAGAGCGCCGAATTCGTCAAAGGGCACATAACCGGCCCGATCAGTTTCGCGCTATCCGTTACGGACGAGAACAAGGTATCGATCATATACAATAAAGATGTCTTCGAGGTACTGGTCAAGGTACTCTCCATGAAAGCCGCTTGGCAGATACGCCGTCTTAAGGCGATCAATCCGAACGTCATCATCTTTATCGATGAGCCGTATCTGGTATCTATAGGGTCGAGTTACGTCAATATAGATGTGAAAGACGCCATGGAGAAACTCGATGAGGTGATAGCCGCCGTGAAGGCAGAAGGGGCCCTGGCAGGAGTTCACTGCTGCGGAAATACGGACTGGCCGCTCATGCTCAAAAGAGATATGGACATACTCAATTTCGACGCGTATAATTTTACTAAGGAATTCTCGTTATACAGCGCCGAGCTCTCGCTTTTCCTGAAACGCGGCGGTTCGATCGCCTGGGGCGTTCTCCCCAGTTCCGACGCTGCCGATAACGAGACGGCCGATTCGCTTAAGAAGAGGCTCAACGGATATTTGGACATTTTTGCCGGTAAGGGGATAGACAGATCGGACATCTCTTCGATGATCACCCCGAGCTGCGGCGTGGGCACGCTGGATGAGGCAAGGGCCGAAAAGATATTCGGTTTCGCCAAGGAACTGTCGGGAAAGTTTTAAGTAAAGATCGGAGTAAAATATTCATGGAAGAAAAGAATAATATGTCTCAGGAAGGTTTGCAATCCCCCGCAGAAACGTTCGGGATCGAAGACGAACTGCCGGGTTTTAAGAAATCCAAGGTCGTCATATTGAAAGTCCCTTACGAGCGGACCACTACATATATTCAGGGTACGAAGAACGGCCCTCAGGCTATAATCGACGCTTCGAAGTATATGGAGGTCTTTGACGAGGAATTGAACCAGGAGACCTATAAGATCGGCATACACGTTATGGATATACCCGGTGTGGGAGAGCTTACATCAGAGGCGATGGTAGACAAGGTCAGCAGTTCTACGGCAGATCTATTAAAGAGCGGGAAATTCCCGATCGTACTTGGCGGAGAACATTCTGTAAGTGTGGGAGTGGTAAAAGCGTTCAAGGAAACTTATCCGAACCTATCCGTGCTGCATCTCGACGCTCATTATGACATGAGAGACGAGTTCAAGGGGTCGAAACTGAACCATGGTTGCGTTGCGAGGAGGATATCCGAGATATGCCCGATCGTGCAGATCGGCACCAGGAGCCTTTGTAAAGAAGAGAAGGATTTTGTCGCGTCCCAGCCCCCGGAAAAAGTAAAGGTGATCAATGTCTACGATATACTTGAGATGCCTCTTTGGAAAGACGCCGTGTCCAACAGCCTTACCGAGAATGTATACATCTCTATAGACCTCGACGTGTTCGATCCTTCGCTCGTGCCTGCCGTAGGGACTCCGGAGCCGGGAGGTATAGGCTGGTATGAGATGCTCGATCTGCTGAAAGAGATAGCAAAGGACAAAAAAATAGTCGGTTTTGACGTAGTAGAACTCTGTCCCATAAAAGGGCAGATATCGTCGGACTTCCTGGCCGCGAAATTGATCTATCGCCTTTTAGGGTATATATTCTCAAAGAAATAGGAGAACATTATCATGCTGCTAATGCCGCGTAAAAATCTGCTCGTTCCGAAAAAGATGTTCTTTACAAAGGGTGTAGGGACTCATAAGGCGGAGCTCAGGAGTTTCGAGCTTGCTCTGCGCGACGCCGGAATAGAGAAATGCAACCTCGTCCATGTCTCCAGCATACTTCCGCCCGAATGTAAGGTGATATCCAAGAACGAAGGCTTGAAAGAGGTCTATCCGGGCATGATAGCTTTCGCGGTCATGTCGAGATGCTGCAGCAACGAATCACACCGCCTCATAGCGGCGAGCATAGGATGCGCAGTACCGGCCGATCCGCATGCGTACGGGTACCTGAGTGAACATCATGCGTTCGGTGAGAATGAAAAAGTCGCCGGCGACCTTGCCGAAGACCTTGCGGTAGAAATGTTAGCGTCTACATTAGGATTAGAGTTCGATGAAGACAAATCGTGGGATGAGAATAAGGCCATTTACCATTTAAGCGATAAGATAGTCCGTACGTCAAATATTGCCCAGACAGCCGTAATAGGGCCTGAAGGCTACTATTCTACTGTAGTAACTGCCGCTGTATTCCTCTTCTGATAGGGGGCGTTTTGCATATCAAAACCCCATCTTATTTGTTATAATATCATGATAAATTATGGATACGATCACACTGCCTTTTAGGGTAAAAGAGCCTGTTTTGGCTTGCGGAGGCGACCTCAAGGGGGCTTTTTCACTTGCGAAAGGCTCTCGGGCGGTCCTTGTCGGAGGTTTTGGGGACCTTTCGGATATCGATAATCTGGCAAGGTACGAGAACGCGATCCATAAGCTTGAGAAGAAGCTGAAAATTAATCCGAAGATCATCGTCTGTGATAAGCACCCAGGGTACTATTCGACGCGATTTGCTGAATCTCACTGCCAAAAGATAAAAGGCTCTTTCCTGTGCAGGGCGCAGCATCATGAAGCGCATATCGCCTCCGCCGTGATAGACAATTCGATCAAAGGGGAGGTCGTCGGGGTAGCGTTTGACGGCACAGGGCTCGGCGATGACGGGAATATGTGGGGCGGCGAATTCTTTATAGGCAGCGGCGGGAATTTCCGGAGGGCGGGCCACCTCGACTATCTTCCCATGCCGGGCATGGATATGGTGGTAAGAGAGCCGTGGCGTATGGCAGCGAGCTATCTCTATCGCGCGTATGGCGCCGATATGATTAAATTAAAGATACCCTTCATAAGAGGCATGGATAAAAAGAGATGGGCCATATTGAAACGGATGGTAGATACGAAGTTGAATTCGCCGCTCAGTTCAAGCGCCGGGAGGCTCTTCGACGCGGTGGGCAGCATGATCCTGTTAAAGAATAATGCGGCGTTCGAGGCAGAGCTGCCGATAGAGCTTGAACGTCTCGCCGATAGGTCATGCGAAGATCTGTATGATCTTGATATCAGGCGCGAGGGCAGCATGACCGTAGTAGACTTATCGCGCATAATAAAAGGCATCGTTAAAGACATATCGAAGGGCGCGGTTAAGAGCCTGGTATCGTCCAAATTCCATAATGCGGTAGCCGGTGTAATATCGGCCGTGTCGATGGACTTGAGGAAAAGGTACGGAATAAAAAAGGTGGTCATGAGCGGCGGTGTTTTTCAGAACAAATATCTTTCCGGGAAGGCTGGTTTGATGTTAAAAGAGCATGGTTTTGATGTATACGGCCATTCACGCATTCCCGCAAGCGATTCGGGGTTACCCATAGGGCAGATAGCGATAGCGAATAGAG
>JBAYFK010000036.1:0-10386 GCA_041667225.1 Candidatus Omnitrophota bacterium | reverse complement strand
TTGGATCCTCATACTCGCTCATGAGGGCGTGCCAGTCGGCAACCATGTAAAAGCAATGGTAAGTCTCCTGCATCTTTACCCAATTCGAAAGAGCGCCTATGAGATGCCCTAAGTGCAGCTTTCCTGTCGGCCTGATCCCGCTTAAGATGCGCTTCTTCATCGCCTGGACTCAAGCCTCCTAGCAACTTTTTCTATCTGATAGAGCTCTATAATATCCCCGGCCTTTATATCGTCGTGCCTATCGAGGCCTATTCCGCATTCAAAACCCTCAGCGGCCTCCTTCACATCATCCTTGAATCTCTTCAGGGATGCTAT
Organism: Candidatus Omnitrophota bacterium; assembly: GCA_041667225.1. Classification (GTDB taxonomy): domain Bacteria; phylum Omnitrophota; class Gorgyraeia; order 2-01-FULL-45-10; family 2-01-FULL-45-10; genus JBAYFK01. Next base: position 10,071 of record JBAYFK010000036.1, on the reverse strand, counting down.
CTTGCCTTCGTATGCGACCTCTTTATCGCGGATCAGTTTCGCTATTCCCTGGCGCACTATCTTTCCCTTAACGACCATACATCCGGCGATAGTACCCGCCTTGGTGACCTTGAATACCTGCTTCACGAGCGCCCTGCCCACAAATATCTCTTTAGAGATGGGCTCCAGCAGACCTTCCATAGCGGCCCGCACATCTTCGATCGCTTCGTATATTATCCCGTACAACTTTATCTCAATACCTTCTTTGGCCGCGATGGTCTCGGCATTTTCATCGATCCTGACGTTGAAACCTATGATTACCGCATTTGAGACCACGGAGAGCATGACATCCGATTCATTTATATTACCTACGTCCGAGTGAAGTATATTCACTTTAACGTCCTTCGTGCTCAGTTCAAAAAGGGACGCCTGCAAGGCTTCTATCGATCCCTGGACATCGCCTTTTATGACTATCGCAAGCTCCTTTACACCGCCCTCTTTCATATTCCTGTAAAAATCTTCAAGAGTGATCCTCTTTGACGATCTCAATTTTCTCGCTCTATCCTCATCCTGTTTCAAGAGAGAAAGAGTTCTCGCCTTCTTCTCGTCTTTTACGACGAAGAATTCATCGCCTGCCATAGGAACACCCGACAAGCCCAATATGCTGACAGGTTTCGACGGCCCTGCCGATTCTATGCGAACGCCTTTATCATCTATCATAGCCTTAACCCTGCCATAATGCATGCCGCTCACTACCATATCGCCTACATGTAAAGTACCGTTCTTTACGAGTACTGTCGCGACCGGGCCCTGCCCGCTGGATAGTTTCCCTTCAATGACGATACCTCTTCCGCGAAGCTTGGGATTTGCCTTAAGCTCCAAAAGTTCGGACTCAAGGAGGAGCATCTCTAAAAGCGCCTCGACGCCTTCGCCTGTCTTGGCAGATACGGGCACACAGATCGTCTTACCTCCCCAATCTTCCGGAGACAAGCCTATCTGTGCAAGCTGCGTCTTCACCTTCTCTATATTCGCTCCGGGCAGATCGCATTTATTCAGAGCGACTACTATCGTAACACCCGCAACTCTCGCATGATCGATGGCTTCCTTTGTCTGAGGCATGACACCGTCATCCGCCGCTATGACCAGCACTACAACGTCAGTAGCGTTGGCGCCTCGCGCTCTCATTGCTGTAAAAGCTTCATGACCGGGCGTATCAAGAAAAGTCACAGAACCATGTTTCATCTTAACTTCGTAAGCGCCTATATGCTGTGTAATGCCGCCCTTTTCCCTATCCGCTACGTGAGTTTTGCGTATGAAATCGAGCAGGCTCGTCTTGCCGTGATCGACATGGCCCATAAAGGTCACAACGGGTGAACGGGAGACGATATGCTTAATATCCTGCTTGTCTTCAAGCTCCCTGTGTTCTATCCCGATCTGGTCATCAACCTTCCCAGGCTTCCTATACTCAATAGTATAATCTTTCAATATATCTTTAACGACGTCTTCACCGAGATTCTGATTGATCGTGGCAAGCATCTTCTTGCCCATCAACTTAATTATAAGTTCATTGGATTTGACGCCTATCCTAAGCGCAAGGTCTTTTAATGATATCGGTGTTTCAAATTCAAGCACGCGAATTTTTACTTCAGGCTCAGGCTTAGGTTCCGGCTCTTTAGCCACAACCGGCTCGGGCGCCTTTACCGGCGCAACTACCTGCGGCTTCGGAGGTACCGGTGGCGCAGTATGTATCGGAGCTACTGGTGTATGTACGGCCTTTGGGGCCGGTTTTACGGTAGATTCTTTCGGTGTGACCGGAGCCGGAGCGGGTGGTACTGTTTTTGCTACTGGGGAAGCCGGAGTCACTTTCTGAACGGCCTGAACTGTTTCTTTTACCGGTTTTGCTTTTTTGACCGCCGCAACCTTGGCCTTCTTCGGTTCTTCTACGACTGCCGGCGAGACCTTCTTTTCTTTCGCCGCGTTCTTGACCGGCGCTCTCTTTTTAGCAGGCGCTGCTTTATCTTCCGTCTTCTTCTCCGCAGATCTCGCTTTCACAGCCTTAGGCGCAGCAGCTTTCTTCTCTTTCTTCTCTTTTTCTACCATATTATTTTTTCTCTCTCGCAGATTCGACTATCTTCTCCGCGGTCTTTTTGCCTATACCTTCAAGCTTTGTAAGGTCTTCCGCTGACAGGCCTTTTATCTTTTCGACTGTATCGTATCCAGCATCTAACAGTATCTTTTCCACCTTTTTCCCTACGCCTTCCAGGTCGGTTAGAGATGCTGCGCTTCCTTCAGCTGTCTGCTCTACAACTGCGTCAGCAACAGGCGCTTCTTCAGCCGCTACAAGCGGCAGCGCAGCTCCTTCTTTCGGCTTCGGCTCCTTGCCGCGTATGTCTATCTCCCACCCTACAAGCTTAGACGCGAGCCTGACGTTCTGTCCATGTTTACCTATCCCTATCGAAAGCTGGTCATCGGCTACGATGACAGATACCTTATTCGTTTCTTTATCGACCCTTATCTCGAGAGGTTCGGCAGGATTCATCGCGGCTTTTACATATTCCTTAAGATCATCGCTCCACCTGACGATATCAACACGCTCGCCATGGAGCTCTCTGACTATATCTTTAACGCGCGCGCCTCTCATGCCGACGCATGCGCCTACGGCATCTATTTTCTCATCCTTCGACCAGACTGCGATCTTGGTCCTTTCGCCGGCCTCCCTGGATATCGCCTTGACCTCAACGACGCCCTCGGTTATCTCAGGTACCTCTATCTCAAATAGTTTCTTTACGAAGGAGGCATCCGATCTCGAAAGGATGACCTGCGGACCATGCGCCGTCTTATTGACTTCGAGTATGTATGCGCGTATCCTGTCCCCTTGTTTATAGCGTTCTCCGGAGCACTGCTGAGACCTGGGCCGCATGGCCTCGGTCTTGCCCAGATCGAGCACGATGTCGCCTTTTTCAAAACGATGTACGGTTCCGCTCGTAATGCTGCCTACCCTTTTGTGATATTCATCGGAAATGATATCGCGCTCCGCTTCTCTGATCTTCTGTATTATCACCTGCTTGGCTGTCTGCGCGGCGATCCTGCCGAACTCGGCCGACTTGATCTCTTTGCCTTCGCTCATTATCGTTATCACGCCGGTGGATCTGTCTATAACGACGCTCACATCCGCTTCTTTATTCCCTACGATCTTGCGCGCGGCGCTCGCCAGGGCGCTTTCAATAGCCTTAAAGAGTATCTCTTTATCAATACCCCTCTCTCGCTCTATATGTTCCAATACTGTCAGCAATTCGTCGTTCATCTCTTTCACCTCGTTTAAAAATCTATTTTCAATACCGCTTTCGCTATCTTGTTTCTCGGTAAGATCGTCTTCACACCGCCAGAATCGATCGCGATATTATCCTTGTCAGTTTCTACCAGCTTGCCTTCATGACGCCTGTTCCCGGATATAGGTTCATACAAAGATATTGTGAGCTCCTTACCCATCGAACGCTCAAAATCCCTGTCAGTGACAATAGGCCTGTCAAGGCCTGGCGAAGACACTTCAATAATATAGTGGTCGCTGATGAAATCTTCTTTGTCGAGCGTATCGCCAATATATTTGTTCAGCTCTTCGCATTCCTGGATAGTTATTCCCTGAGGAGTATCTACCAAAAGCCTGAGGACCATACCCTCCTGCTCACGCCTGTAGATGATCTCAACAAGCTCTATACCATGATCCGCAAGATATCCGGCTATTAATTCTTTTACTCTATCGACCATTTCCATAATCAAAAAAAAATGGGTTTACAAAAGCTAAACCCACTCTTCCTCCTTCAAGAAAAGTATATAGTATATATACTATAATACGCTATTTATGTCAAGAAAATTATATAGATAGCCGGTGCATGACGAATTGATGCATTTCTTGGCCTTAAACTGCCTTATCAAGCGCTATCTTCAGGCGCGGCTCTAGATCATTTACGGCTATCAATTCCACTTCGCCGGTCTTACGCGACTTAAGCTCGATCATGCCATTTTTTGCGTTCTTTGCGCCAACGATCACCTTTACCGGTATCCCTATCAAGTCGGCATCTTTAAATTTTACGCCTGCGGATTCGTTCCTGTCATCGTAAAGCACGTCATAACCGGCCTTTGTCAATGTTTCGTATGCGCCGTCAGCCAGCTCCTTCACCTTTACGTCTTCGGAATTAAGCGCTATGACCAGGACCTTGTAAGGCGCTATGGAAGCCGGCCAGATTATGCCGTTCTTATCGTTACTCGTCTCGATAAGCGTTGAAGAGATGCGATTCACTCCGATGCCGTAGCATCCCATAACGGCGGAGTGTTCCTTGCCCTCTTTATCAAGATATTTTGCCCCGAGCGCATCGGAATACTTTGTCCCAAGTTTAAACGTATGGCCGATCTCGATGGCGCGTTTTATATCGATCGACTCGCCGCATGAAGGGCATCTGTCATCTTTTGTGATCACCCTGAAATCTCCGTATTCGGTCAAAGCAAAGTCTCTTCCGCTATTGACGTTCAAAAGATGCATGTCCATCTTATTGGCGCCCGTGATAAAATTTACCATATCCTTTACACTATTGTCAGCCAGGATACGCGCGCCTTTAAGTCCTACCGGGCCGGCAAATCCCATCGGCGCCCCGGTAGCAAGCAAAACGACTTTCTCGTCAGCAAGCTCAAGGATCGAGCATTTAAGATAATTTTTCATCTTGGCTTCGTTAGCGTCAAGGTCTCCACGCAAGAGAAGCGCTATCACATTGCCATCGGCTTTGTATATAAGGGTCTTTACGAGCTTCGAAGGCCGAACGCTTAAAAGGGCTGCCACTTTCTCGATGGTCGACACTCCCGGAGTGCTTACTTCCTTGATCGGGAGCTTCTCCTCTTTGAGACCCTCGGCCCTTTGCCACTGGCCCATATCACACTTAGCAACTTCTGTAGAAGCGGCGTATTTACATTTATCGCATATCGCTATGAGGTCTTCGCCCGCTTCGCTCAATACCATAAATTCATGCGAGACATTCCCTCCCATCATCCCGGGATCCGCCATGACAGGTATATACGGCAGTCCGCATCTCTGGAATATCCTGCAATAGGCTTCATACATTTTTTTGTAACTCTTTTCGAGGCCCTCGACATCACGGTCAAAACTGTACGCATCTTTCATTATGAACTCGGATGTGCGCATGACCCCGAATCTCGGGCGCGGTTCGTCCCTGAATTTGGTCTGTATCTGATATAGCATCTGCGGAAGATCTTTATAGGATCTCACATTATTCGCTACGAGGTCGGTGATTATCTCTTCGTGAGTCGGGCCCAGCACAAGCTCCCTGCCGTGCCTGTCCTTGAACTTTATGAGTACGGGCCCTAGTATGTCGTAACGCCCCGTCTTTTTCCATATCTCAGGCGGATGTATCGCGGGCAGAAGGACTTCCTGCGCTCCGACGGCATCCATCTCTTCCCTTATAATGCGCTTGACCTTAGAGAGAACCCGCAATCCAAGCGGCAGATACGAATACGCCCCCGAAAAAAGCTTCCGCACAAAGCCGCCGCGAACCATCAGCTTATGGCTTATAACCTCGGCATCCTGAGGGTCCTCTTTAAGTGTTGGTATAAGTGCTTCGCTCCATCTCATAAGTAGCTCCGTATATTGATCGAATTATTTTTTATATTCACCGAAGATCTACTATAGATTCTTCAGTATTTCCATGATAGCGTTCTTAGACGCTATCTTCCTGATTATTTTACCCTTTTTAAAAAGCATCCCTGAATTCTTCCCGAAAGCGACCCCTATGTCAGCTTCTTTCGCCTCCCCCGGGCCATTCACCTCGCACCCCATCACAGCTATGGTAGTCGTCTTGAATCTATTTTTATCTCTCATCGACGAAAGTTTTTTCTGAAGCCCGTTCACTATGGCGATCAGATCGACCTGGCAACGGCCGCAAGTCGGGCATGATAATATCTCCGGCCCGAATCGCCTGATGTTGAGAGAGCTCAATATCGTCCTTCCTACCGTCACTTCATCTACGGGATCCGCGGTCAACGACACTCTTATAGTGTCGCCTATGCCCTCGGCAAGAAGCGCGCCTATCCCAATGGAAGACTTGACTATGCCCGTATCATAAGGACCGGAAGCCGTTATGCCTAAATGTAGGGGGTAGTCGCAAATGCCGGATACTTTTTTGTACGCTTCTATCGTAGAAACGACATCTGACCCCTTGAGGGATAAAATTATATCACGAAAACGGAGCTCTTCAAACAGTTTGACGTAACCAACGGCCGATCGGACAAGACCCTGAGAAAGGCCGGCAAGTCTTCTGCCTTCGAGAGAACCGGAGTTTACGCCGATCCTGATCGGGACCCCTCGGCTCTTTGCCGCTTTGATCACGGAGACTATCTCGTCTCTCCCTCTAATATTGCCTGGGTTAAGCCGTATCTTGTCTGCGCCGTTCTTTATGGACAGAAGCGCCAGCCTATGATCGAAATGGATATCCGCTACGATAGGTATACCGATGCGGCGTTTTATCTGCTTGATCGCGCACGCGTCAGATTCACTCTTCACCGCGACCCTGACTATCTCGCATCCGGCGTTCGTAAGAGCTTTTATCTGCGCTACCGTCTTGACTACGTCCGAGGTCGGATGATTTGTCATCGACTGGATAGCGATGGGATTCGCCCCTCCGATCCTTACTCCGCCTACATTTATGACTCTTGTCTTTTTTCTTTTGATCATCTTTTACCGTTTAAAAAGCTTCATAATATTTTCGACTATCTGGAATTTTACAATGTCATTATAAAATATGAATACGGTGAGCAGTATGAGCACCGCTACACCGAAGTTGGCTACATACTCCTGCGTCCTTATGGACAGGGGTTTGCCGCGAAGTTTCTCTATCGCAAGAAATATTATATGGCCGCCGTCGAGGACCGGGAACGGAAGAAGGTTGAATATCGCCAACGACGCGCTCAGTATCGCCATGAGATGGAATATGTATATCATGCCCATCTTTGCCGCCTGGCCCGTTATAACGAATATACCTATTGGGCCTGTCATCGATTCTTTTACGGATATCCTGCCGATCAATACCGAATAAAGCGCTTTGTAGGTGAGCACGGTCAGGTCTACCACTTTTTTAAACCCCAGCCCGAAAGACTGGAAGAATCCGTATCTGACATTCTCTATTTTTTGCGAAGGCGCCACTCCGATCAACGCCAATCTCGTCTCGTTGCCGAATATATCTTTAGTTTCACGAATTATCGGCTTCACTTCGATATCGGAAGCTTTGCCATCCCTCACGAGCGAAAGCTTTATCGGGCCTTCGGCATGCTTATGGATTATGGCCGTCATATCTTCCCAATACTTTACGCTCTTCCCGTCGATAGCCGTGATCTTATCGCCTATGCGTATACCCGCAGACTGCGCGGGATAGTCTTTCAGCAGGTTGCCCACTTCGGTCGTAAGAGTGGGATTGCCGAACATGAATATGAAAGAGAATATGAGGAAAGCAAGAACATAGTTGAAGAAAGGGCCCGCGAATATTATGAGAAAACGATCGAAAGCGCTTCGGGAAAGGAATTCCCACTTCTGGCTCGTCAGCTTTTCTCCGGGTTCGTCACCCGACATCTTACAGTATCCTCCCAGCGGCACTGCCGAGAGAAGATATTCTGTATCGCCGCGTTTTATGCTCCACACCTTAGGCCCGAAACCGAGGGAGAATTTTTCGACCCGCACACCAAGCCTCTTAGCAACGATAAAATGTCCGAACTCATGGATCATTATAAGAATGCTCAATACGAATAAAAAATATATCAATGATAGCAAAGTCTTCTAGCCTCCTCTTTAGCCCATCTCTCGGCATCTAAGATATCGTTTATGGTAACTTCTTCCTTATATGATCTCTTATACCGCCCCAGCACTTTTTCTATGACGCACGGTATACTCGAAAATTTGATCCTTCCTTCAAGATAACACTTGACCGCCTCTTCATCGGCTGCGTTAAGTACCGCAGGATCGGCCCCTCCGGCTTTCAGCGCCTTGCGGGCAAGGCCAAGACACGGAAATTTATCCATATCGGGCCTGCGGAATGTAAGCTCGGGATTTTCCGAAAAGTCGAGCCGCTTCACTATTCCCTTAAAGCGGGACGGGTATGTGATCGCATACTGGATCGGCAGTCGCATATCGGGCACACCAAGCTGAGCAAATACCGAGCCGTCAACAAGTTCGACCATCGAATGTATTATCGCTTCAGGATGGATCAAGACCTCTATGGCGCTCTGATCAAGATCGAAGAGCCACTTCGCCTCAATAATTTCAAGCCCCTTATTCATCATGGTAGCCGAATCTATCGAGATCTTCTTGCCCATACGCCACCGGGGATGCTTCAGAATGAACTTCTGAGAAAGTCCGTTGAACTTCTTTGCGGGCAAGTTCAATAGCGGCCCGCCTGATCCGGTAAGATATACCTTCCTGAGAGCCTCCATCCTTCCTTCTAGGCATTGAAATATGGCGCTATGTTCGCTGTCTATAGGTATTATATTGACGCCGTATTTGCGCGCTAGGCGCATCACGATCTCCCCGGCGCTGACGATAGACTCTTTATTCGCCAGAGCTATACGCTTCCTGTTCTTTATGGCCGTCACGAGCGGCATCAGGCACGCGCTGCCGCTTATTGCAAAGACGACCGTATCTACATCTTTCCTCGACACGATCGCATTAAGGCCGTCTGTGCCGGATAGGACCTTTGTAGAACGAGGCACCTGCTTTTCCAGACTATTAACGAGCTCAGGATCACTCACCGACACCACCTTTGGACGGAATCGGCGCGATTGTTGCGACAATAACTTTATATTGGTATCGGCTGAAAGAGCGACTACCTCAAATTTGCCTCCGGTGAAACGGGAGATGACATCCAGGGCGTTCACGCCTATCGAACCGGTCGAACCGAGAATGGCTATTTTTCTGATCATTTCATCAGCACCACTATGTAGAAATAGAATATCGGGGCGGTGAATATAAGGCTGTCGATGATATCCAGGACCCCTCCGAAACCGGATATGGTATTTCCGGAATCTTTGACACCGCAATCCCTCTTCAAGAGCGACTCGGCAAGATCTCCGACTAGCGCCAGGATGCCGAGCAATATACCCAGCGTAATAAGGTGGCCATAAGGAAAACTTGGAAGAAATGATTTGCAAATTATCGCGGTAACGAGACTGAATATAAGTCCGCCTATAGTCCCCTCTACCGTCTTCTTTGGGCTTATGCGGGGTATCAGGCTATGTTTTCCAATAGCGCCACCGACTAAATAAGCCCCCACATCCCCCATCTTAGTTACCAATATAAGGAAAGAGACCAGGAGAGCGCCGTCCGGCAGGAATTTTATCTTAATAAGGAATGAGAATAGCCACGCGATGTACAAGAGCCCGAACATAGTTACCGAGACGCTGGCCAGAGCGTTCGTGCTGTCCCTCTTGATGAACTGCAGGACGAATATGAAGAAACATGCTATCACTATAAAGAAAGGTTCGAGAGTGAAATATCCTTCGATACCCATCTGAAAATATATGATGATGGGTACGAGCATGCCTATTATTATGCCGAAATACCTGTATACGAATATGCCCTTCTTGTCCACTATATTAAAAAATTCATACAATCCAAGCCCGATCATTATGGACGCCAAAAGAGAGAATACCCAATTCGGAAAGAAGAATATCGTGAGCGCGGCCAGCGATAGTATGAGTACAGAGCTTAATACCCTTTTTGCAAACGATCCGTTATCCACCGAAACGCCTTTCTCTCCTGCCGTACTCCCGAACGGCCTCCTTAAGATCACTACCATCAAAATCCGGCCAGTACTTGTCAACTATGTAAATCTCGGAATAAGAGACCTGCCAAAGTAAAAAGTTCGAAAGCCTGAACTCTCCGGACGTTCTTATTAAAAGGTCCGGGTCAGGCAGGTCGCGCGTATATAGGTAACGGGAAAACGCCGCCTCGTCTACCTCATCCGCATTCAATACACCGCTCTTCACGTCTTCTACGATCTTGCGCACCGCATCAATGATCTCAGTCCTGCCGCCGTAATTTAG
>JBAYFK010000035.1:0-10778 GCA_041667225.1 Candidatus Omnitrophota bacterium | reverse complement strand
TTTGTAAGAGGATGCTTGACCAGCGACATGAGGACGGAGTAAGGCACAGTCGCTATATCCGCTCCTATTTTTGCCGCTTCCAGGACGTGCACGGGATTGCGCACGCTGGCAACTATTATCTCAGTCTTAAAACTGTAATTGGAAAATATCGTCTTGATATCTCTTATCAGCTCCATGCCCGTCTGGCCTATATCGTCCAGGCGGCCTATGAAAGGGCTGACATACGACGCGCCCGCCTTGGCAGCAAGGAGCGCCTGAACCGGTGAAAAACAGAGCGTAAGGTTCGTCTTGATGCCTTCCTTAGAGAGCCTCTTTGCCGCCTTTAGGCCTTCCGGTATAAGAGGTATCTTTATTACTATATTTTTATGGATCTTCGCCAGAGGCCTTGCCTCATTCACGATCTCATCGGCCTTGAGGCTTATGGCCTCGGCGCTTATGGGACCGTCCACGATCGAGCAGATCTCTTTTACCACTTCTATAAAATCCCTGCCCTCTCGGGCTATGAGGGTGGGATTTGTCGTAACACCGTCAATAACTCCAAGCGAATTCGCTTCGCGTATCTCATCTATATTTGCGGTATCTATGAATAGTTTCATCCTGCCTTTGGCCCTTTCAATATAATAATAATATATTAGTCAGATATTATACTATTATTTCAGATATTAACAAACAATATTCTTACCTGCCTTCTTCGCCACATAGAGGGCCGCATCGGCCTTCTCGATCACGCCCTTTGCGTCAAGGGCATCGTCCGGGAAGATCGCCACGCCTATGCTGACCGTGATCCCGACTTTTTCATCGTACGCCTTAAAGACGTTCTCGGCTATCCTCTTCCGTATCCTCTCCGCGACGAGCTGAGCCCCTTCGCGGCTGCTTTCCGGCAGCACGACCGCAAGTTCCTCTCCGCCGTACCTGGAGACAAGGTCTATCTCTCTGACGCTATCCTTCACGAGCCTGCCTACCTCTTTAAGCACAACATCTCCTACGAGGTGGCCGTACGTGTCGTTACAATTCTTGAAATCATCTATGTCGAGCATCAAAAATGCGAATTTGAACTTATAGCGCTTTGAGCGGTACAACTCTTCGTCAAGCCTCTCGAGGAAATACCTCCTGACAAAAAGGCCTGTGAGCCCGTCCGTTATCGCCAACTCCTCGACCGTCTCGTATAAGAGCACTTTCTTTATCTCGAGGGCGAACTGGGCCGCCAGGATTATGAACTTCTCTATATCCGCTTTCAGGAGATTGTCCAGGACGAGCAACGCCACTATCCTCTTCTCGCTCAAAAGCGGGATGACGATAAATCCGTGCACCTCATCGTCCTCCACCCCCACATCTTTAAATACCTGCTTGTCGCGCTCTCTGGTAAAGTATGTGGCCTGAGGTTTCTCCGAAAGCATCCTCAGGAGGACTTCATAATTTATCTTATAATCGTAGTCCCCTTCTTTCCTGTCCCTCCATACACTATAAGACTTATCGATCTTCGGTTCGGGAGCGTTGCGTTTAAATATCGCCAGCTCGCACTTCCTGAATGTAAAATTATCTTTAAGAAATGAGCTGAGGACGTTGAATATATCCTCGTACTTGAGGGACCCTGACATCTTCTTTGTGATCTCATAAAGGCTTACGATCTTGTGCTCTTTCGCCTTGATCTCGCTCTCCAGGAATACCAGCTTCTCGAACTGCAGAAGTTTTGCCTTCTTAAGGTCCTCATCTTCCGAGATGCCGGAATTCCACAATTCACCCATGCCGGATATTACCTTTTTATGGGCCAATCCGCCCAAGATAAACAGGCTGAATATGAAGAGCGGCATAGCCGCCACAGAAGGGCATGTTTTATAAGTCACGATAAATAGCGGCAGCATGATGATCCATGACAAGAAGAGCAGGACGCCCAAAAAGAACGGCGGGAACATGAATATGCCCGTCGCCATAGCCAGGAATACGACGTTTATGAAGACGAACGGTATCTTATCGGCCATGGTAAAATTATGGAAGACCGATAACAGGGCCGTGATAAGTATGAAGTATACGATCCTTATTCTGAGCAAACTCTGTTCCTCCCGCGCGACTTTGCCTTATACAGGCGTTCATCCGCTATCTTAATGAGCTCTTCTACCGACGCGCTGTCTTCGGGATAGCTGGAAACTCCTATGGAAACTGTGATATGGGCCTTGTGGCGCCTGAGCATGAACGGCTCCCGCTCTATCTGCCTGCGTACGACTTCCGCTTGTTTCGCGGCCTTCTCTTTGCCTGCTCCGAAAAGAAGTATCGCTATCTCTTCTCCGCCGTACCTGCCGAGCATTCCGTCCTCTTTTAACAGGACGATTATGCTGCGGGACATATGTTTGAGGACAAGATCGCCGGCCGTGTGGCCGAATTGGTCATTGTATTCTTTGAAATGGTCTATGTCGAGTATAAGAAGAGAGAGCTCTCCCTTCTTTCCCGCCTCCCTTATGAGCTCGTCCTGGAAACGCTCCATGAAGTACCTTCTTACCGCCAGTCCGGTCAGGCCGTCCCTTATGGCAAGCTCCTGTGTCCTCGAGTACAATAAGGAATTCTGCACGGCGACGGCGCCAAGCGTCGCGATTATATCGAGTATCCTGAGATCGTCGTGAGAATAGACGGACTCTTTGGGGCTATCCATCCTTAATATACCTATCACCTTGTTCTCGCTCACCAGCGGCGTCTCTATCAGGGACCTGAAATTCTTCTTAGCCTCTTCCATGTCGTTCGCAGAGAACCTGAAATCTTTTGTTATATCTTCTATTATCAGCGGTTTCCTGTTCCTGAAGACCCAATGGTCAAAGACGTCCCCTTTTTTTGCCTTTGTCTTGGAGACCTGCTTAGACGCGGAAAGCATGAGCTCCTGCCTCTTCAGGTCGACCATAAATAAGAGCATCCTGCCGCTCTTTCCTAATGTGTAGGATACTTTTTCAAGTATGAGGGCGTTTATATCTTCGATGGAAAGGTCGGAAGAGAGCGATTCGGCAACCTCTTTAAGCGCGGAATACCTGTTCAGCTTCTCTTCCAACGAAGCGACCGATTTCGCGCCTTTTTCGACGCTGTCCGAAAGGACATTGATCTCCTCTGCAAGCTTTTCAGACCTGATGGCATATGTTTTATCTACGGCGTTCTTTATCTTCTCGCAGGCGTGCCCCATTGCGGCCGCTATAAAGAATGTAAGCAGAAATAACGCCGAGCTGTGATAATCAGATCTGACCTCGATCCAGACGCATATAAGAAAATATAGCGCCGAGAGCAATATGCCGTTAAATTCTCCGAAAGCGATCCACGCAAAGAATATGGAAACGCCGAAGATGCAGATTATAGAGCCGAAGATATTGCAGTGAGCTACCGGGTCTGAAAAGGGTTCATTGGATATTGCGGATAACGCTATTGTTGCAGATAATGACAATATTATCGATAGAATTCCTAAAAATGTTCTATCCCGGTAGGGCGTCATTTAGTCCCATTTAAACTATGGTATTGTCCGTGTCTTTATCAAAAAAGTGGACTTTTGACATATCTAAGACAAGATCCATATCCTGGTTTATGGTGGGCTTATCATGCCCGCCGACTTTGGCAATTAAAGAATTCTTGCCTGTATTGAGATACAGGTACGCTTCCGAACCCATCGGTTCGATGACTTCGCATGTAGCCTTGATCGTATTTTCCGGAGGCGCATCGGAAACGAACAACTTATCATAAATATCTTCGGGCCTGACGCCGAACGTGATCTCTTTATCGAGGAACGGGGTGATCTTCTGGACCATGGCGTCGATTATCTTGACCTGGAACTTTCCTTCGTTAAAGTAAAATTTACCTTCCTTCTTTAATATTGTGCCGCGAACGAAGTTCATCGGAGGAGAGCCTATAAAACCGGCCACGAACTTATTGACCGGATTATCATAAAGCCCTATTGGGTCGGCGATCTGCTGAATGCAGCCGTCTTTCATAACGACGATCCTGTCGCCCATGGTCATAGCCTCGGTCTGGTCGTGCGTGACGTATATCATCGTGGTCTGCAGCCTTATGTGCAGCTTCTTTATCTCGGTCCTCATCTGGACCCTCATCTTGGCATCCAGGTTCGAGAGGGGCTCGTCAAATAAGAAGACGAGCGGTTTTCTTACTATGGCCCTTCCTACGGCAACACGCTGTCTCTGGCCTCCGGACAGTTCCCGTGGCTTCCTGTGGAGTAATTTCTCTATGCCGAGGATACCGGCCGCATCCTTGACCCTGGTCTCGATCTCCGCTTTAGGATACTTACGGAGCTTGAGGCCGAAGGCCATATTCTCATAAACTGTCATGTGGGGATAAAGGGCGTAGTTCTGAAATACCATTGCGATATTTCTGTCTTTGGGCGGGATGTCATTTACGAGCTGGTCGCCGATATATACCTGGCCGCTCGATTCCTGTTCCAGGCCGGCTATTATCCTCAAAGTAGTCGATTTGCCGCAACCTGAGGGCCCTACCAGGACTACAAACTCCTTGTTCTCAATGCCAAGATTTATATCTTTAATAGCCCAGACGCCGCCTGGGAAGGCCTTTGAGACGTTTTTCAAGCTTACTTGTGCCATAAGGTTTCCAATTTTAGCACAGCTATTAAAAAATAACAAATACAATGATCAAAAATAGTCCAGGATCTTTGTGAGGGACTCCTTCATCGTCTTCCTGTTTAGTATCATATCTATAAGTCCATGTTCTAGAAGGAATTCCGCTCTTTGGAACCCGGGGGGTAGCTTCTGGCGTATAGTCTGTTCTATGACGCGAGGGCCCGTAAAACCTATAAGCGCTTTAGGTTCTCCTATTATAAGATCTCCGAGAGAAGCGAAGCTTGCCATTATTCCGGCCATTGTTGGATTGGTCAATATTGATATGAAGAGGCACCCTGCCGTATTGTGCCTGGCCAGCGCAGCCGATGTCTTTGCCATCTGCATTAAAGAGTAGAGCCCTTCATACATCCTGGCGCCGCCACCTGAACCTGATACGATTATGAGCGGTATGCGTTTTTTCGTGGAGAGCTCGATAGCCCTGGTGAGCTTCTCCCCTACCACGGAACCCATTGAGCCCATTATGAATCTGGAATCGGTCACGCCGAAGACTACAGGCCTGCCGTTTATGGTGCCCTCGCCCGTTAAAACGGCGTCTTTAAGGCCGGTCAGCTCCTGGTCCTTCTTTATCTTTTCTTTATATGTCTTGGGTCCGGCGAAGTTTATGGGGTCCATTGATTCGAGGTCCGTATCCATCTCCTTGAAGCTGCCTTCATCGAGGACCTGCTTTACCCTTGCCTGGGCGGTAAGGGTGAAATGGTAGCCGCATTTGGGGCATACCCTCAGGTTCTCATCAAGCTTCTTATTATATATGAGTTCCTTACAATCTTCGCATTTTGACCAAAGATCGTCCGGTATATCCCTCTTCTTAGCTATCTTTACTATTGTATATTTAGGTTTTTTCTGAAAAAGCGACACTTTATAGCTACCTCTATTATATTTTTACGGCTTTTACGAGCTCTTTAGCCTTGTCCACTGCTGTTGCGGCGTCTCTTGCAAAGGCATCCGCCCCTATCATGTCAGCGAACTCCTGTGTTACCGGAGCGCCCCCAACCATGATTTTTACTTTATCACGAAGGCCCAAATCTTTCAAGGACTTAATCGTCTCCTTCATCGAGGACATGGATGTAGTAAGGAGCGATGACATGGCCAATATATCGACATCCCCCGCCTTAACGGCCTCAACGAACTTTGCGGGAGGCACATCGATACCGAAATCGACTATATCGAAGCATGACCCTTTTAGCATCATACTCACTATATTCTTCCCTATATCATGAAGGTCACCTTTAACGGTGCCTATGACGACCCTGCCTATCGGCTTTATGCCGCTTTTAAGGAAATGAGGCTCCAGAACAGCTACGCCGGCATGCATTGCCTTTGCCGATATCAGGACCTCCGGGATGAATATATCGTTCTTTTTGAATTTGTTCCCTATGACTTCCATGCCGGCTATCAGGGCGTCGTTCAGGATCGTCTTGATCTCCATCCCCTGGTCTAGCGCGCTCTTTGTAAGCCTTGCGACACCGTCCCTGTCACCCTTGAAAAGCGCCTCTCTTATATCTTTCAATATCGCATCATTCATTTCCCCGTTCCCCTTTTTCTAGAATTTTTTATTTCATCCACCTATCATACCACATTTCGAAAACAAACAGTGACCAAATTTCTTTTCTCAGGTCGCTCTTATTGTCCAGATAACGTTTGAGCAGTTCCTTTATATAGGCATAATCGAATATGCCTTCACGCCTTATCTTCTTCTCATCGAGAGCCTGGAAGAGAAGGTCTTTCAAGTCCTCCCTCAACCACTTTCCGACCGGCACAGCGAAACCCTGTTTCGATTTAGAAATAGTTCCTTCCGGCAGCTTGCTCTTCAGGATCTCCTTCAATATCCACTTTGTGCCCAGCCCTTTCAGCTTAAACCGGTCGGGGATGGACGCAGCATATTCGGCAAATTCCGTATCGAGGAACGGCGCCCTCACCTCGAGAGAACAGGCCATGCTCGCGCGGTCTACCTTCGCAAGTATGTCATCCGTCATGTAAGTCTTTATATAGAGGTACATGGCCCTGTCGAGCGAAGTGGCTTTTTTTGCCTTCTGGTAAAATTTACCGGTGATATCATATATTCTTTTCGGGTCCGCGTCAAGCCCCTGTCCGGGCAGGAAGAGCCGCCTCTGCTCTTCCGGTATGAAAGAACCTATCCATACCTGGTGTCGTATCTCATCGGGGAAATCGAGCCCTCTAAAGAATCTCCTGGCCTTAAAATTGAGGCTCATGTAGTTATTCGATATGGGAACCATTGCGGCAAGCGCCCTTGCGGAGAACTTCTTGACCGCGTCCGGGACGCAAGAGAAGTAACTGTTCAGCCTGTGCGCCAGGAATGACGGATATCCGGCGAAGAGCTCATCCCCGCCGTCTCCACCCAGCGCAACGGTAACATGGCGCCTGGTGAACTTCGATACAAGGTATGTGGGTATTATCGATGAGTCGGCGAACGGTTCGTCGAGGGTGTCGAGGATATTCGGCAGCACGCCGAGCATCGTATCCGGACCTAAGATCTCTTCATGGTGGTCGGTCCCGAAATATTCGGCTACACGCCTGGCATCGCTCGATTCATCGAACGATTTTTCTTTGAACCCTATGGAAAATGTCTTTATATCTTTAGGCCTCATGAGTTCGGCCATCATAGCAACTACAGCGGATGAATCTATACCGCCTGATAGAAATACTCCGAGCGGGACATCGCTTATAAGGCGCCTCTTCACGGAATCCTTTAAAAGTCCCGCAAGCTTCTCCTTGCCTGAATTCAATTCAAAATGGTCATGCCGTTCAAATCCGAGGTCCCAATACTGGCTCGTCCTATACTCGCACCCCTTGAGAGTCAGCCTGTTACCGGCCTCGAGCTTATATATACCCTTGAATATCGATCCCGGAGAGGGCACATATTCGTACGCGAAAAATTTGCTGAGGCTTGAGCGCTCGATCTCACGGCGGGTAGAAGGATGTTTCAGAAGGGCTTTCAATTCAGACCCAAATATGAAATTATTATCGAATACGCCGTAATATAGGGGTTTTTTGCCGAACCTGTCTCTTGCCAGGAAAAGGCTCCTCTTCTTTGAGTCCCATAGGGCGAAAGCGAACATGCCGTTAAACTTCTTCACGCAATCTTCGCCGTACTCTTCGTAGGCGTGAACGATGACTTCGCTATCCGAGTGGGTCTTAAAGATATGGCCTTTTTTCATTAAAGGCTCTTTAATGTCCTGGAAATTATATATCTCGCCGTTGAATATGAGGGCTATCGAGGCGTCCTCATTGAACATCGGCTGATGGCCGGTCTTGAGGTCTATTATGGACAGGCGCCTGTGGCCAAGCGCTACGTTCTCTTTTACAAAAAAACCGGAATCATCCGGCCCCCTGTGGACGAGAGTGTCCATCATGGAGCGAAGGATGCCTTCCGACGCAGGAATTGACGTATTGAGGTTTATATATCCGCAAATGCCGCACATAAAGGCTTTTCCTGTGGGTTGTCCTAATCCAGTTTATTTACAACGAGCCCTGTGAGCGGTTTCGGATAGAAGTAGGTGGCTTTTCTCGGCATACGCTCCCCTATCTGGGCTATTTTTTTCATCTGCAGCGCTTTTGTCGGATTGAGGAAGAACGCGGCTTTGAACGACCCCGTCTTCACCAGTTTTACGCCGTCCTTTGGATCTTTGACGAACTCTATATTGTCTTCCTGGTCGCGTATACCCAATAAATGCTCCAGCAGGAACTTATGCAATATCGAGACGTCCAGCCTGCGCCATTCTTTGGGCTTGCCTGCCATCACCCTATCGGATGATCTTGCGTCTTTCAGCTGCAGCGCATAATAATTTCCGCCGAGATACGCGGCAAAAGCATGGGTATTCCTCAAGCTGGCAAGTTTTTTCATGGCGCCTTCAAGGCTTGATGCCTTCCTGATAATGAAACTTCCCTCGAGGAGCCTGAGCATATCTGAAGCGCTCATGCCGCCCACATCCTTTATAACGCGGTGGGTAGGTAATATCGTGAGTATCTTTTCGTTGAACTCCACAAAATATGCCATAGCGTACTTTGAGTTCTTCGCGAGTTCAGGGCTAGCTTTCGACGAGGCGACCTCGGAAGCGTAGTTAAGCGACACTTGATAGCGATGGTGCCCGTCGGCGATAAAGGTCTCCCTGGAGCGTATGACTTTATCCATCTTCTTTATAAGAGAACTATCGTCGAGCTTCCAAACCCTGTGCTTAACTCCGTCGACATCCATATCTATGAATGGCCTATTCCTGGCGGTGAAGCTCTTCATGATACGCATTATGCTGTGGGAATTATCATCATAAAGGATGAATATGGGGCTCAAGTTCGCTTTGACTTCGCGTATAAGGTTAAGCCTGTCCACTTTCGGGGCGTGCAGAGTATTTTCGTGGGGATGAACGGCGTTCTTTCCCATCTCGAGCTTCATAAGGCTTATAAAACCCATCATCTCGATACGGCGGCCCTCGAACCTATATCCTTGCGAGTAAATATATATAGCCGGTTTCACGTCGCGGGTCATGACGCCCTTTTCAAGCAGGGATTTAAAGAAATCGCGCGAGCGCGTATACCGGTTATTGCGGGCCGTATCCGACGGCCTTATCTTCCCGAGTATGAGCCTGACCACATTATGAGCATCGCGGCTGTAGAGGTCATTCTGCAATTTCTTCGAAATTATATCATATGGCGGCGCTACTACCAGCGACAGATCTTCTATCTTATTGGTATCGTAGATAACGCCTTTGAATGGTTTTAATGATGGCATTTACATGCACCCCTTTTTATTAGTATATAAAATAAAGAACCGGCCAACGCGCCGGAAATGTCGGCGGCGAGATCGAATATATCGGTCGCCCTGCCTGACACAAAAAGCTGGTGCCATTCATCAACGGCACCGAAAGAAGATATTAAAATTATTGACAGGATCAGAAGACCGGCTAAATGCATGCCGGTAAAAGAATTGACGACTGCCCTTATCAATAATACGCCCAATATAAAAAATTCTGAAAAATGTACGACCTTGTCCGCGTTGGGCAATCCGACATCCGGTATATTACTGCCCGGAATGGATGAAAGCAGGAATATGACGGCCAGCCATAACGCCACTGGCGTCCATAAGCGCACGAGCCTGGACCGTACACGCTCGGGAGCTTTATTCATTACTTTCCTTTGGAACATCCGCTGCATCCGTCGGAGCCTGAACAAGGCGGCTTATCGCTGCCGGTGCCCCTCTTCTTCTTGTAATCGGTCTCGTAAAAACCTGTGCCTTTGAATATAATTCCCTGGCCTCCGCCTATGAGACGGTGGGACTTCCCTTTGCACTTCGGGCATTCACCTTCCGGTTTGTCGGACATCTTCTGGAATATCTCGAATTTGTTACCGCATTTCTCGCATTCGTAATCATACGTTGGCATTTTTTTCCCTTTCTCCCAACTCACTACTCACAACTATTTAAATAATCTCTTCATCTTCTCCATGAACGTCCTCGACAACGGCCCGGAGTCTTCACCGCTAAGCCTTGCAAATTCCTTGAGCGCTTTTTTCTGGTCCGTTGAAAGATTCACAGGGACTTCTACCTGGACCTTCACAAGCTCATCGCCTTTTCCGTAATCATTAATATGGGCTACGCCTTTGGACCTTAAGCGGAATACTTTACCGCTCTGAGTCCCCGGCGGTATCTTCATCATGACCTTGCCTTCCAGGGTGGGAACTTCTACTTCCGCCCCGAATACCGCATTGACAAAACTTATAGGCACTTCGCAATATATATCGTTACCTTGCCGCTCGAATATCTCATGAGGCCTTACATACATAAGAAGGTAGAGGTCTCCGTGACTCCCTCCCCTTTCGCCGGCCTCGCCTTCGCCGTGGACCCGCAAGCGCGACCCGGAATCTACTCCGGCCGGTATCCTTACCTTGATACTGCGCTTTGCTTTCACCCTGCCCCTGCCGTCGCATGATGAGCACGGCGTCTTGATTATCTCGCCTGCGCCGCCGCACTTCGGGCACGTCCTGGCCATGCTGAAAAAACCGCTCGATGTGACAACCTGGCCCTTACCGCCGCAAGTGGCGCATCTCTCTTTTTTAGTACCCGGCTTAGCGCCCGACCCGCCGCATTCTTCGCAGACCTCGTAGCGCGCTATCGTCACGGTCCTTTCGGCTCCGAACGCAGCATCTTCAAGGCTT
>JBAYFK010000034.1:0-10983 GCA_041667225.1 Candidatus Omnitrophota bacterium | reverse complement strand
GGTGCATGCATTGGTGCACCTGTTCGTTATATTCAAATAGAGAGAATCCCTGATGGGATAGACTATTTTCGACGATTCACCTATGTCGAGCTTAAAAAGCTTATTGGCGTTATGGGTAGTTATCCTTTCGATGTCGCCGCCTGACAGGCCTGATATTCTTACCCATTCCTCGACCAGGTATTTCAGGTAAGACGGTTCATTCCGTTTACCCCTGAATTCCTGCGGCGCCAGAAAAGGCGCGTCGGTCTCGAGCAGCAGCTTCTCGACAGGAACGTGTTTAGCGACCTCGCGCAGTTCGCCGGCGTTCTTGTATGTTAAATTCGCCGTAAATGAGATGAACAACCCGAGATCGAGCGCCCTTTTCAGGAAGTTCATATCTCCGGAAAAACAGTGCACTACGCCGCGCATGCCACCTTTCGATTCCTCTTCCAGGATATCGAGCGCTTCATTCCGAGCGTTACGCGTATGTATGATTATGGGTAATCCCGTCGAAACCGCAAGGCGGATGAATTTTATGTAAGCTTGGACCTGCGCATCTTTGGGGGACAGGTTCCTGTAATAGTCGAGCCCTACCTCTCCGATAGCCACTACCTTAGGATGCGACGCGGCGGCCTTCATCTCGGCCATCGCAGCCTCGTCGACCGAGGAGGCCTCGTGCGGATGGATACCGGCAGTAGCGTATACGATATCGTACTTCGCGGCGAGTTCCAGGCAGCGGCGTGTCCCCTCGATAGAACTCGCGACATTTATTATCCTGGATACACCGGATCTCTTTGCTCTTTCCAGGGTCTCATCGCGGTCTTTATCGAAATCCTTAAAATCTAGATGGCAGTGTGTATCTATCAGCATTTGGATCTCAGGCGCTCTCGATCCTGGGAAATAACGGTTTATCTTTAGCCACTTTCGTCCCCTTCTCCAGTTTTCCCCAAAGCGCGGCATCGCGGTATTTCAGATCTTCCGGATCCTCCGCAAGGCCCAATTGTTTATAGATGCTTAAAGAAGTACGCGGCATAAAGGAATAGATCGAAACGGCGGTTATCCTTATGACTTCGAGAAGTGTATATATGACCCTGGCGAGCTCGGGCGTCTTATTCTCTTTTGCGAGCGTCCATGGTTTCGAATCTTCTATATATTTATTGGCCATACCTATGACCTCCCATATCCCGGAGAGCGCACTTGTAAAATCGAACATGGGTATAGAACTTTCAAGCAAGGACGCGAGGCCTTGAGCCTTCGCCTTTAGCGCTTCGTTCCTTGCCTCCGGCGCCAGCTCTCCGGCATCCGGGACTTTTCCCTCAAAGTATTTCTCTGCCATGGTCAGGGTCCTGTTCAGGAGGTTGCCTAGATCGTTGGCAAGGTCGCTATTGTAGCGGCTGATGAGGCTCTCTTCGCTGAAAGAACCGTCGAGGCCGAACGCTATCTCGCGCAGGAGAAAATACCTGTACGGATCGATGCCATAGCGGTTTATCATATCAAAAGGATCTACGGCATTGCCCTTAGACTTTGACATCTTCTCGCCTTTTATGACCCACCAGCCATGCGCGAATACGGCCTTTGGCGGAGCGATCTCTGCCATGTGCAGTATGATGGGCCAGTAAACCGCGTGATGGCGCAGGATGTCCTTACCTATAACATGAAAATCACAAGGCCAGTAACGGTTGAACCGCTCCGTATCACGTCCATACCCCACCCCGGATATATAGTTCAAAAGCGCGTCGAACCACACATACGTGACAAAATCTTTATCGAATGGCAGTTCTATCCCCCACTGCAGCCTCTTCTTAGGCCTCGATATACACAGATCCGTCAAAGGCTCGTTGTTAAGGAATCCGAGGACTTCGTTACGCCTGAAGTCGGGCCTGATAAAATCGGGATTGGCATTTATATAGTTGATGAGCCATTCCTGGCATTCCGATATTTTCAGGAAATAATTGGTCTCGTTCAATTTTTCAAGCGGGCGCTTACATTCCGGGCACGTGCCATCGGCAGACTGCGTGTCCGACCAGAACGTCTCGCACGGCGTGCAGAACCAGCCCTGATATTCCTTTTTATATATCTTCCCGGACTTGTAAAGCTTATCGAGAACGGCCTTTACGGTCGCCTCATGATAATCATCGGTCGTCCTTATAAAAAAGTCGTACTTTATATCGAGCTTCGTCCACAGGTCCTTGAAGGCCGGGACTATCTCGTCGACAAAACGTTTCTCTTCACCGGGTTTATACCCCTTTTCAATGGTAGTCTTCTCGATCTTTTCGCCGTGTTCATCCGTACCGGTCATGAAAAGAGTGTCATAACCGCAGGACCTCATGAACCGGGCAACGCAGTCGCAGGCGATCTGGGTATAGGAATGGCCTATATGCGGTTTTGAATTCACATAATAGACCGGTGTCGTCAGATAAAATTTATTCATCTTCTCTCTCTATTTTTGAGTCTCTTTTTTTACGCTCCGCGCTTCGTTCTTGTCGTTATCGAAGCTCACTACCAGGAAATGGCCGTTCTCGAGTTCGACGGTTGCCGCGCGCTTAAGGGCGTTCAAACTTACCACTTTACCCGCGCCCTTATCGGTCTTGATCACCTCGCCCTCCTGGGGCAGCCCTTTCATCAGCTCCTTATACGTCTTATGCTCATAGCTGAGGCAGCACATAAGCCTGCCGCACAGTCCCGATATCTTCGTGGGGTTCAGGGGCAGGTTCTGCTCCTTGGCCATCTTGATCGTGACCGGTTCAAAATCTTTGAGATATGTCGCGCAGCAGAGCACCCTTCCGCACGGGCCGAATCCTCCAAGCATCTTCGCTTCATCGCGCACACCTATCTGTTTGAGCTCGATCCGCGTCTTAAAAGCGTTCGCAAGGTCCTTTACCAGGTCCCTGAAATCTATCCTTCCCTCGGCGGTAAAATAGAATATGATCTTGGATCGATCGAAAGAGAACTCCGCGTCGATAAGCTTCATCGGCAGGCGCCTGTCATGCACCTTCTTATTGCAGGTGTCCATGACCTCCTTCACCTTCTTCTTGTTCTTCTCCATCTGGTGCATGTCCCAGGGGTTGGCCTTCCTGATGATCTTGCGTAAAGGCTCTTCAACGTCGGAATCGAGTATCACTTCCGCCTCGGAAAGTACCTGGCCGTAATCGAGCCCCCTGTCGGCTTCCACTATTACGAAATCTCCCGACTTAAACTTCATACCGCCCGTGGAAAAATACGTTATCTTGCCCGCTTCTCTCAATCTTACCTGGACGACTTCATACATATATCAGCGCTCCCGTATTTTAGCGGCCAGCATGCTCATCGCAAGTTTTGGATTCGCGTTCTGGTCTAAAAATGAACCTGTTGAAATTATCTGGTCTATGACGCCTCCCAGATATCCTGCGTTGAGAGAGTCGGCCTCCCGGCGGATCATCTCGACCTTATCCGCATTGATAAGCTGCTCGTCTCCCGCTCCGAATTTCCTGGCCATTATATCCCTGTACCAGCTGAGCATCATGCCCAGATACATTTTAAGATCTTCTTTCGATATCTTTTCAAAATCCGATTCGAAGAATGTCATTCCTGCGAGGCCTTCTATTAGAGTTAACCTCTTCGTAAAAAATTCTTCGTCTTTATATTTAAGCGCCTCGCCTAGCCTGCCGGAGAATAGATGCGAAAGGATGTGCGCCTTCTTATCTTCTATAGAGTATTCTTTAACAAGTATATCTTCGACCTCGCGGGCCCCTAAGGGATAGAATCTCACTACTTGAGAACGCGAAACTATCGTTCTCAAAAGAGATCCCAGGTTCTCCGCCAGCAGGATGATGATCGCGTCCGTCGGAGGCTCTTCAAGGGTCTTGAGTATTGCCGCCGACGCCTCATGCTTCATGAGATCTGCGCCGTCAATTATATAGACCTTCTTCCTGCCTTCATACGGCTTAAGGCCTATATCTTTTATCAGCTCGCGCACCTTCTCTATCTTTATGGCGGAAGATTCTTTTTCCGGCCTCAATATAAAGACATCGGGATGGTTGGAAGCGTCTATCTTCCTGCACGATGGACATTGGTCGCAGGCGTCATAGCCTATGGCTCCCGGACAGTTCGCGGCCTTAGCGAAATTCAAGGCGGCAAGTTTACGTCCGACACCGCTTGGGCCGAGAAATATATACGCGTGAGAGATACGGTTATTCTCGAGAGTCCCTTTAAGGAACTTTAACGCGCTATCCTGCCCTTTTATATTTTTGAATGACAATCTCCACCTCGCGGCGTACCTTCTCCTGTACAGCCTCTATACCTTCTCTTACCTTTATCACCTTGATCCTGCCGGGATATTTTTTTGCCAATTTAAGATAGCCGTTCCTTACAGCGCGATGGTACGAGATATCTTTCGATTCCATCCGGTCAACGCCCTTCGATCTAGCCCTCCTGAGACCGGTGACTATATCTATATCGAGCAATATCGTAATATCAGGCTGCAAGGCTCCGGTCGCGACCGTATCGACGGCCCTGATGATATTAAGCGGCACCTTCCCGCCGTATCCCTGGTAGCTCATAGTGGCATCGCTGAACCTGTCGCATATCACTATTCTTTTACTCTTTATGGCCGGCCTGATGACCTCATCGACGATCTCGGCGCGGCATGCTTCGAACAAAAGAAGCTCGGTGAGGGCGGTGATATTGCCCACTTTTGAATGGAGCAATACCTTACGTATCTCTTCGCCGGTCTTCGTACCTCCCGGTTCGCGCGTATGGACGCAAGCATAACCAGTCTTCTTCAATTCATCGTAGAGGAGTTTCGATTGGGTGCTTTTACCGCAGCCCTCTACTCCTTCAAAAGTTATGAATACGCCCTTCTTCAGACTTTTAGCCGCCATTCTGTCCCGTCTTTTGTATCTTCCAGTATCACTCCCATACCGGAAAGTTCTTTTCTTATCTCGTCTGCCTTCCTGAAATCCTTATCTTTACGCGCAAGGTTACGCATATCTATCATCTTGATGATCCGGTTCGAATCTATATTGCCCGCTGCAACTTCCTGGGAAATATTGAGGGCAAATACATCGCATAAGGCGACCAACAATTCTTTTATCCCGTACACCTTTTCGGCTTCGCTCCCGGAAAGTCTCTCTTTTTCGTGCATAAGCTTGTTGGCGAAGGTGACCGCTTCAAAAAGGACCGCCAGCGCCAGCGGCGTATTAAAATCATCATCCATCGCCTCTTCGAACTTCACGCGGAACCGAACGACATCTTTATCCGTAGCCTTTTTTCCGGAATTGATAACAGGGCGGCCAGAGCCAAGCATCTTATCTATCTTGGTGAACAATATCAGGAAACGTTCCTTCTCTTTTTTTGCTTCCAGTATCTTTTCTTCAGTGTAATCTATCGGACTGCGGTAATGGGCGGACAAAAAGAAGAGCTTCATGTAATCAGGATCCTTATGCCGCTCCATGAAATCCTTGATCGTTATAAAATTGCCCAGGCTCTTAGCCATCTTTTCGCTGTTTATGGTCAGGAGGCCGTTATGTATCCAGTACCTTGCGAATTTCTTGCCTGCGCCTTCGGACTGCGCAACTTCATTTTCATGATGCGGGAATATAAGGTCTATGCCGCCGCCATGTATATCGAATTCGTCGCCTAGGATGTCGGAACTCATGACCGAGCACTCTATGTGCCAGCCCGGCCTGCCCGGCCCCCATGGGCTATCCCATCTCGGCTCACCTTCCTTGGCGGCCTTCCATAGAGCGAAGTCGAGGGGATCTCTCTTAAGTTCGCCCGGGGCGATCCTTGTGCCCGTCTCCATCTTGTCGATAGATTGATTGGAGAGCTTGCCGTATCCCTTGGCCTTTTTTATATCGAAGTAGACATCGCCGCCGGAAGCGTACGCGCGGCCGCGGTCGATGAGCACCTTTATGAATTCCTGCATCTTCATTATATATTCGGTAGCTTTAGGCTCCCTATCGGGAGTTCCTATGCCGATGAGCTCCATATCCGCATGATAGGCATCAAGATATTTTTGCGATACCTCCCTTGTCTTATCATTAAGGTCTGCGGGCGTCTTTAGGCCTTCTATGAGGGTTTTGGCCTTATTGATGATCTTATCGTCAACATCGGTGACATTGCGGACAAAAGTTACGGCAAAGCCTTTGTACTTGAGGTATCTTCTCACGCAGTCGAATATGTAAGCGCTGCGGGCATGGCCTATATGCGGCTCGTCATAGACCGTCGGGCCGCACACGTACATCCCGACCTTCCCTTTTTCGATCGGCACGAACGCGTCTTTCTTCCTAGTAAGCGAATTATATATCTTCAACTTATTTCTTCTCCAGGTCCTCTAGTCTTTTTCTGATATCCTCCATATCCTGCAAGAGAGGGTCGAGCACATGGATATGGTCCAGAGATACCTCTATCTTCCTTCCGTCCTGTTTTGTGATCCTGCCGGGCACACCTACCACGGTAGAGTTAGGCGGCACGTCTTTGATCACAACGGCGTTCGATCCGATATAGGAATTGTCTCCCACGGTAATATTGCCGAGCACCTTTGCGCCGGCTCCGACCACGACATTATTCCCTATCGTGGGATGCCTCTTTCCGCGCTCTTTTCCGGTCCCTCCGAGAGTGACGCCCTGATAGATCGTCACCCCGTCCCCTATTATAGCGGTCTCCCCGATGACGACGCCCATACCATGATCGATGAAGAGTTCGTTGCCTATGGTCGCGCCGGGATGTATCTCGATACCTGTAAAAAACCGGCCTAACTGCGATATCCAGCGCGGGAAGAACGGCATACCGGTCTTTAAGAGCACGTGCGAGATCCTGTAAAATATCATCGCATGGAACCCGGAGTAGGTTATCAGGACCTCTATAAAATTCCTCGCCGCGGGGTCACGGTCGAATACCGCCTTTACCTCTCTCCTGAATAATACGGCTATCACGGCCCAGAACGATACGAATACCGCTATAAGAGCCAATAACACATTAATGCATGTCGTCATTTTCCACCTCTTAAAAACCTGTTTATAACAAGGTTAATCCGCCGGGATGAAGGATACGGCCTGGGCTTTGAGGGATTATCGCTTTTCTTCAAGCGACACAACTGCATATGCCGCTATCGCGTCGCCTCTTCCGAGAGACCCGACGCCTTCATTCGTAGTGGCTTTTATGCTGACCCTGTCCGGGCTCACCTTCATAACCTCGGCAAGCGTTTTGATCATCTTGTCCCGAAAAGGATATATCTGCGGATCTTCCGCTATTATCATAGTATCTACATTGTTCACGACGAAATTCTTCTTCTCCGCCATGATTATCACTTTCTCCAGGATCTCCCTGCTGCGCACATTCTTATACTGTTCATCAGTATTGGGGAAATGCTGGCCGATATCACCCATACCGAGAGAGCCCAGGACCGCGTCGGATATCGCATGGAGCACCACATCCCCGTCAGAGTATCCTATAAGACCCTTCACATACGGGATCTCGACGCCTCCGAGAAAAAGTTTTCTTTCTTCAACGAGCCTATGAATATCATACCCAATTCCAATTCTCATATCAGCACCTCGGCCAGTTTTAGATCTTCCTTCGTCGTTATTTTAATGTTCCGGCAAGACCCCGCCACTATCTTGACCTTCTTACCCATGGCCTCCGCCATAGCAGAGTCATCGGTAGCGCCTTGCCCCATCTTTATATTGTATGCTTTCTTAATAAGTTCTCTTTTAAATACCTGTGGTGTCTGCGCCCTGAATATGACGGACCTGTCGAGCGTTCTTTTCACGAACATAGACCGGCCCCCGATCTTTACCGTGTCCGTCTCCGGGATGGCCGTCACACACGCCCCGTATCTCTTTGCCTCTCTCACCGACCTCTTTATGATGTCATCCGTCACCAAAGGACGGGCAACGTCATGTATGAGCACTATATCGTACGTTCGGTCTATGCTGTTAAGGCAATTTTTCACAGAATCGAGCCGTGTCTTGCCTCCGATCACGATATCTATAACCTTCTTCAGCCTGTACCTCTTTATGAGGCTGTGAAAACGGCTCACATAGCGCTTCTCGCACGCGATCACGATGGCGTCTATCGCGGATGAATCGCCGAGAGCCTTCAGCGTATAGTATGCGATAGGCCTGCCCTTTAAAAGAACGAAAGGCTTACTTTCCGAAAACCCCAGCCGCTTACCAGATCCGGCTGCAGGGACTATGGCAGCAGTCCTCATCTTTTCCAGCCCTGGGTCTTCGCATCTTCAAGTCTCGCGAATATCATCCTGCCGGCCGATGTCTGCAATACACTCGTAACGACGACCTTCGCGGCCTGTCCTATAAGATTCCTGGAATTATCGACGACGACCATCGTGCCGTCATCAAGATAAGCTATGCCCTGATTGTACTCCTTACCTTCTTTGGAAAGCCTGACTTCCATCACCTCTCCCGGCAATACCACCGGACGGAGCGCCGTCGCCAGCTCGTTTATATTAAGCACCGTAATACCCTGCAGGTCCGCGATCTTGTTCAGGTTAAAATCGTTGGTGAATATCTTACCGCCGAGTACCTTTGCCAGCTTCACGAGCTTCGCGTCCACATCTTTTATATCGGGGAAATCTTCTTCATGTATCCTGACATCCAGCTCCGAATTCTTCTGGATCTTGTTCAATATGTCGAGACCGCGGCGGCCCCTGTTCCTTTTTAGTGAATCCTGGGAATCGGCTATCTGCTGAAGCTCTCTCAGGACGAACCTCGGTATGACGAGC
Organism: Candidatus Omnitrophota bacterium; assembly: GCA_041667225.1. Classification (GTDB taxonomy): domain Bacteria; phylum Omnitrophota; class Gorgyraeia; order 2-01-FULL-45-10; family 2-01-FULL-45-10; genus JBAYFK01. Next base: position 2,282 of record JBAYFK010000034.1, on the reverse strand, counting down.
CTGCCTTCGAGAAAGTGGGTCTGGAAGATATCGGCGATCCTTCCGTCTATTATGACGGATGTATCCAGGATTATTATCTCGTCCTTCTCATCCTGCCGCACGAACTTTACATACGGTATAATAAGGTTGAACTCATCTTTTCCCCTCATCGCTATAGCCATTCCCAAATAACACAGGATCAGTATCATGACGATCTGTATAGACGAGAAGAGCTTTATATCCATAGGGATAAGTTTCAGGACGCTTGTCAATATCCATGCCATGAAAAAACCGAAAAATAATCCGAAGACCGCTGCTGAAAGGTTCCTTATAGAGAACCTTCTCATCACAACCTCCAGCAGCACTATCACGAGCGATGCCATGAACCCGATTATCGTACCGCTTATAGCCCATGCGACATCAAAATCTCCCATGAGCGCGCCGACATAATACCCTACTATGGTGCCCAACATAACAAAAAATACTCTTAAGAATATTATAGTCATAGGATCTTACTCTCCCTTAGGCTTGGACAATAGTTTCCATGGATGTTTCTTGATATCCGCAGTGAACGCCTCTATGTTCTCATATACCGACTCATCCGTAAGGAATTTCCCGAATGTTCCTTCCCCTCTTTCGAGCCTCTGCACTATAGCGGTAACCGACGTCGTAAGCTTCGCGAGATTATCGGTTATCTTTTCCATGGGCACAGGATCACGGCCTACAATGACAGAATTATCTGCGAGCAATTGTTTACCTGGCGTACCGGGAACTATTTCGAGATATTTTTCGCCGAGGAGGCCGAGCGTATTTATCGTTATATCTGAATCCTCTTCGATCTTCGCGTCCTGCTGGATCCATGCGTAAAGTTCGGCCTTGCCGCGCTTGTCATTCTCATCATAGATTATCTGTATGCCTTCTACCTGTCCGACACCCACACCGGCAAGCCTCACCGGAGCGCTGGGCCCTATACCGCTGGCGAAGTTGAAGCGCACTTTAATATGATATCCGGGCTTTACGAAGTTGAAGTCGCCGATCGAGAAGACCATTATGAAAAGGATCGCGATAGCCAATAATATAAAGATACCGACTTTTAATTCAAACGTCCTTGTTTCGTCCATTACCTTTCCTCCTTAAGATCGTATAAATTATATAAGATGATTAAAATCTATACCTTCGGTTATCGGACCTTTTCCGGCGCCCGTTATGAATTGACGGACGATGGGGTCGGTCGTATTCTTTATCTCATCAGGCGTCCCTACGGTCCTGATCCTGCCGTTATATAACATGGCCATCTTATCTGCGATCTTATACGCGCTGGACATATCATGCGTAACGGCTATAGACGTCACTTTAAGTTTATTATGAAGTTCCACTATAAGGTCGTTTATCGCGTCGCCCATTATCGGATCTACTCCGGTCGTAGGCTCATCGTACAGCAATATCTTAGGACGGATACATATCGCCCTTGCAAGCCCGACCCTCTTTCTCATGCCTCCCGACAACTCGGACGGCTTCTTATCTTCTATATTTTTCAGTCCCACAAGTTCAAGGCACTCGTGGACCCGTTTTTCCATGTCAACCCTGGGAACGCTCATATGTTCTATCATATTAAAAGCTACATTTTCATAGATGTTCAGGGAATCGAATAGCGCCGCCCCCTGAAATAGCATACCGAACTGCAGCCTAAGATCATAGAGCTCTTTCTCGTTCATCCGCGTTACATCTTTACCGTCTATCAGGATATGGCCGGAATCCGGCTTCAGAAGACCGATTATATGCTTTAAGAGCACGCTCTTACCGCATCCGGACCTTCCGATTATGACCGTAGTATCGCCCTTGGTAAGGTTCAGATTGAGATTGTCGAGCACTTTGTGCCCGCCGAACGATTTGCATAAATTTATTATCTCTATCATATCCAGCTCACTTTGCCATAAAATAGAATAAGGCCGTGAAGAAACAGTCAGACGCTATTATGAGGATAAAGCTCGTAACGACGCTTTGAGTAGTGGACCTGCCTACGCCTTCGGCTCCGCCATCCGCTCTCATGCCTTCATAACACGCCACTACACATATTATTAGCCCGAAGAAGAAGCTCTTTATGAGCCCCGTATACAGGTCCTTATACTTAAGAGCGCTCCAAGTATTCTTCATATACATGCTGTGCGATACGTTTAGCTTGAACGTGCTTATCACATAACCTCCAAGCATGCCAATCATGTCGGCAAATATCGTCAATAAAGGAAGCATGATGATAAGAGCCAGGAAGCGCGGTACCACAAGATACTTTATCGGGTTCGTCG
>JBAYFK010000033.1:0-11097 GCA_041667225.1 Candidatus Omnitrophota bacterium | reverse complement strand
GAAGAGGTGGGACGCATGGAAGAGATAGACGGATCGGTGACCTCCGTTGATTGGGTTGGATCGATCCTTGTAGTTAATGATGTACGCCTTTCGGTGCCTGATGGTGCAAAGTTTTATAAAAGCAATGATACGATAGAGCTTTCTGATCTTGGAATAGGCGACCAAGTCGTAGTAAGGTACATAGACAAGCCTTCAGGGGATGATACGGTAGTAAGCTGCACTGTGCAGTACAATGGGGACCTTTATTAATAAACCTTTACTTTCCGGGATTTTGTAATATAATATAAAGATGCCAAATAGACTACAGCAGCCCAATTCAAGTTTTTATATTCTTGGTATAGCCCCAAAGCTTCTCGAGATACTCGACAGGCTGAAATTCACCATCCCTACCCCTATACAGCATAAAGCCATACCGATAGGTATTGAAGGCAAGGATATTATAGGTGTAGCGCAGACCGGCACGGGAAAGACCCTTGCGTTCGCCATTCCTATTATACAGCGTCTTGGCCAAAAGAAGGGCAGGGCCCTTGTCCTGGCCCCTACAAGAGAACTTGCGCTTCAGATCGATGAAACATTCCAAAAGATAGCCCAGCCATTCGGCATCAGAACGGCCGTCCTGATAGGCGGCGCCTCGATGCAGAACCAGATAAATGCGTTGAGAAGGCTTCCCAGAGTAATAATAGCTACGCCCGGCCGCCTGATAGACCACCTGCAGCAGCGTACAGTACTTTTGATGGATGTCGGCATTCTAGTGCTTGATGAGGCGGACCGTATGCTCGATATGGGTTTTGCGCCGCAAATAGACCAGATATTGCGCTCCGTGCCTAAAGACAGACAGACGATGCTCTTTTCCGCGACCATACCGGCAGAGATCCTAAAAATAGCTACCGCTTATATGAAGCTTCCTGTGAGCATAGAGATAGCGCGCTCGGGAACTGTGGTGGATAAAGTGGTCCAGGAGCTTTTTATCGTAAAGAGAGATTCCAAAAAAGAACTTTTAACCAAGCTCCTTTACCAGTATCATGGAGCGGTTCTCATATTTTCAAGGACCAAGATAGGCGCTACGAAGATAACGCGCCTGGTCAGGTCGTTGGGCCATAAAGCTGCGGAGATCCACTCGGACCGCTCGCTTTCACAGCGCAGAGAGGCTCTAGATGGTTTTAAGACCGGCAGGTATAGAATACTTGTTGCTACAGATATAGCCGCCCGCGGGATAGACGTTGTCGGTATAGAGATCGTAATAAACTACGACCTTCCCGAGGATGCGGAGAATTACGTTCATCGTATAGGGCGAACGGGGCGCGCAGGCCATGAAGGCCACGCGATATCCTTTGCCACGCCCGATCAGCGTGAAGACGTAAAGAATATAGAAAAGCTCATAAGGGGGCAGCTGCCGATATCGGAGCATCCCGAGTTCCCGAAAGAAAGATTTGTAGACGATAATGGCCGCGCTCCATCTCAATATGGCGGGAGACGGCCATGGGATAGGAATAAGAACAGGAATCGCCGGCCTAACCACGGTTCATATGGTTTCAAGGGAAACAGCCGTCACAAAGGTTCGAGCCGGTAAAACGAAGGAGGGTAGTAGAGTGAAGAAAGTACTATTCGTAGTGCTTGCAGTAATGTTGATGGGCTCAGTATGTTACGCCCAGGACACCACGGTTGCAGAAGACGCAAAGACGGCCGTAGGTAAAGTAGTGGAAGTTACAGTAGCTGACCCTGCAAAGGGAGTAGCGAATGAGACGATAGTTGTGGTAGATGAAGTCGGAAAGTCGACCAAGTTCACGGTAGATTCAGCAACGAGCATAGTTGATGCGACGCTGAATGCCGTTACGCTCGGGCAGCTTAACAAAGATAAGAAAGTCGAAGTAAAGTATTCTGAAGCGGCTGGCACGGCAAAGGCCGAAGAGATAAAGGTAGTCGAATAAGCATATAAAGCGTATTATACACGGCAGGCACTTTGATCAGTGCCTGCCGTTTTTTCTGATATTCGTACGACAGGAATATATGGAATGTAGATCGGTAGATCCCCTTATAAAGATATATAAAAATTTTATCATCCCATCAGACAGCTATATTGCCGATGCTGTAAGAGGAGAAGTTGCGTCTATCCAGGCCGTATTTAAGCCAGGCAAAAATACTCCTCTCGGCATAGCAGGGCCCGTAAAGCTAACATGCGGAAGCTCTCATCTTGAAGGAGAGGCTGGGTTCGTAGGTTTTGTGCCTGTCCGCCAAAATACTCCCGATACTCTCAAGGCCGAACTTGAGAAGGAAGCCCCCGCGTTATTTCCCGACCCTATTCTTGAAGATGATCATATCGATTGCCGCGCGGGAGAGGCGGCGCCTGTGTGGATCAATATCCCCATTCCCCGTGATCAGGAACCCGGCATCTACCGCGGCGCCGTAAAGATATTCTCAGACGCCGGGTGTGCGTCATGCGATATAACTCTTATAGTACATAACGCGCGCTTGCCGGAAAAGCAGAGCCTCAATGTCACCAATTGGTTCATGCCGGATAAGCTCGCGGAGCATTACGGCGAAGATATGTGGACTGAGGCTCAATGGGAACGGATCGAATATGTAGCGCACGACCTTGCCGCACACCGCCAGAATGTCGTCCTGACCCACATGTTCGATCTGGTGGAATTTTACCGTGACGGATCTTCCGTCAAGCCTGACTTCAGAAGATTCGACAGGTTCGTCGAGACATTTGAGCGTTACGGCGTCGCCCGGTCGATAGAAGGCACTCATCTCGGTAATCGCGAGGGAGGGATATGGGAGGCGGAAAATTTTGTGCTCAATCCCGTAAAGATAAAGAACCCAGACGGCAGCCATGCCCATATCATGGAGAATGTGAGGGCCGGGTCGGATCAATGCCGGGAGTTCCTGGGCGCATATCTTCCGGCTCTTCGCGGGCATCTTTCTAAAAAGGGATGGCTTGGCCGTTATATGCAGCATATTGCCGATGAACCGACGCCTGCGAGCCTTGATAGCTGGAAGACGCTTTCGCAGTATGTAAAAGAATTCGCTCCGGGTGTGCGCAGGATGGATGCGACGATGACGAGCCGCCTCAAAGGATCCATGGAAGTGTGGGTGCCGCTCCTACATCAATATGACGCCGAAAAAGAATTTTACGCCTCAAGGCAAAAAGAAGGGGATGAGGTATGGTTCTATACATGTCTAATTCCCAGGGGCGCGTATCCAAACAGGTTTATAGATTTTTCGCTGCTTAAAACGAGGATCTTGCACTGGATAAATTTTCGTTACGGCCTTACAGGCTACCTTCATTGGGGTTATAATTGGTGGAGTAAGGACCCATTCTCGGATGTCGAGCCGAGGCAGGGTGATATCTGCCTGCCTCCCGGCGACAACGCGATAGTGTATCCCGGTAAGAAGGGGATCGTTCGTAGTATTCGGTGGGAGATGATGCGTAAGGGGATAGAAGACCACGAGATGCTCGTCGAGCTTGGACGTTACAGGCCTGATCTCGCCGCCGAATTGTGCCGGGAAGCCGTACCGGATATTAAGAACCACATGAGACAAAACAGCAGCTTCAATTCTCTAAGGCTGCGTCTTATAAAATCCCTCAGTCAGGCCCAGAGCTCATCTACTCGAACTGCTTAAATTTTATAAATGTTTGAGTGTGAAGTATATATTTGCCGAGAGTCTTCAGTATACCCAATCCGTATAATATGCTGGGCCATAACTTTATCGTAGAAGCCTCGTCGAAATAACGGGTACGTATCGGCACTTCTTCTATTTTTAATCTATGCAGAAGGATCTGGGTGATTATCTCCGTATCGAAGATGAACCCGTCGCTGTTCAATTCGAACTTTATCGATTCGAGCGCTTTTGCCGAATATGCCCTGAACCCCGAATGATATTCCGTCAGGTAAACCCCGAACACTACGTTCTCAAGAGCGGTGAGCATGATATTAACATTATGCTTCCATAGCGGCATTCCGCCTTCGAGCGCTCCGCCCTTCATCATACGCGAACCGAAGACGGCGTCCGCCCTGCCCTCCATGATAGGCTCCACCATCTCGGGGATCGCCTTAGGATCATATTGGTAGTCGGGATGGACCATCACGACTATACCGGCGCCTTCCTCGAGAGCCTTCTTGTAGCACGTCTTCTGGTTGCCGCCGTAGCCGCGGTTATGTTTATGGACTAATACTTTGATCCCGAGCTCTTTTGCCACATGGACCGTATCGTCACTGCTTCTATCGTCGACCAATATGATATCGTCCACGATGCTGCGCGGTATATCGGCGACGGTCTTCTTAAGGGTTCCTGCGGCGTTGTAAGCGGGGAGGACCGCCACCACCTTCAGTTTTTTATGTTCGGATATTTTCGGTGTGACCTCGAGCTCTTTCAAATATTTTAACTTCCTCATCTTGCGCGCGTATACCTCTACCTGGTCTCCCAGATCGATCTTGACCAGGCCGTTCTTCACTATTTTGCGCTTCATGAGATAAGAACAGATCTTATAGATGGCCTTATTGTAGTCCTTGGCTTTTTGGGCCCAGTATTTAAGGCTGAAAGTGCGCGCATGCGTCTTGACCTTTACAGGAACGAACCCGGCCTCATTCAGCATATTGGCCAGGGACTTGCGGGTAAAGTAATAAAGGTGGGATTGTTTGACGCCCCACCATTTGGCTCTCAGTACCCGGCTTAAAAAACTTCCGATGTCCGGGGTGTTGACACAGAGTATGCCGTCGGATTTCAGGATCCTTCTTATCTCGACAAGGGTCTCTTTAGGATCGGTAAGATGCTCGATGGCGTCTTTAAGTATCACCACATCGAAGTTGTTGGGCGGGTAGTCGGCGTTCTTCAGGGTTCCCTGCAGAACGTTTTCGATGCCAAGTTCTTTATGGGCGTATTCGATCGCCCACTTAGATAGATCCACCCCGTATACATCCCAGCCGGCCGACTTTGCCTCATCCAGGAGAAAACCCGTCCCGCACCCGACGTCAAGGAGTTTTCCACTCTTTTTAAGGCGCTTGAGCTCATGAAGGATCGCCTGGGCGGATATGCGCCGGCCTTTATCCTCTTCGAGATATAGGGGGTCCACCATCTTTGAATAGTTCGCCAGGAGGCTCGCCATGGACGGCCTTGGATTCGCATATATCAGGCCGCACTTTGCGCACTTTACGAGACGTAAAGGCGTCCCGCGTTTATTATCAGTTATCGTGTAGGATATTTCATCCAGAGTCGATATGTCGCCCGAGTAAGTCTTATAAACGACAGAGTATTTATTCGAACCGCAGAGGTTACACTTGATCTGTTTTTGCATGCGTTACTCCGGATCTTTTAGAGGCCCTGCTCCCTTATCATGCGTATCGATACATCGAGGATGCCCGTCTTGACGATTATCTTTTTGAAATTTGCATAATCGCTTACCGACGCTGCAGCGAGCGTCAGCGCGAGAACGGCGATGACCGCATAGACAGGGATATTCTTAAACAGCGATATGAAGGCCATGGCTGTATACCAGAAACCCAATCCGCCCAATAGATAAAAAGGCGCGTATAGTACGCTGACATAGCGGAGATTCTGGCAATATGGGGTCATTATCGCGATAAAGAAAAAAGCGGCGGATATTGACAATATCCCTATAAGCTCATGCCTCTTGCCCGTATCCGGGAAGAACGTGTTTTTAGGCATTAGGATGCCGGCGACACCGATGACGCATAAGAAGATGCTCACGGGGCTCATGATCCAGAATCCCTGTATGAACTGATACCACGGCCCGGACTGGTAGTCGATGGCGTACACGTTGGTGGGCATCGCCTCTTTGACATGCTTTATGACCTGAAGGACCGGGGCCAATCCTCCGGCGGCGTTAGTCAATAAAAACAAACTTACCGCGGCGCCCAGGGCGCCGCATATGATGAGTATGGAACCGTTCAAAAAAAGTTTCTCCCTTACGAATAGGACCCAGCAGAGCCATATCCCACACAGACCGTAGATAACCACACCAGGTTCCTTGATCAATACGGTATAGCTTCCAAGGGCTGCAAAAGGGAGGATCCACAGGAGTTGTTTCGCGTTGCGCCCCAATTCCGAAGCCAGGTATATGAGGCCCAGTCCCATAAAGCCGAACATTGCGTCCTGCCATGACCGCCTTGCTATAGCAAGATCCATGGGTGAGACGCTCATGAGCAATAGTCCGGCCAGTGTCGCCCAAGGATTAAAAAATCTTAAGCCCAAAACGATGAGTAATATGAGAGAAAGAATGCTGAAGGCGGTCGATATGTACGCGCCAGCCTTTTCGTTCATTATTCCCGTCAGTTTCATTACGCCGGCAAGGGCCCATATATATCCGACCCTGCTAGGAGGGGGATATATCCAGAATTTCTGATCGGAATTATAATCGTTTATCAGCGTCTTGACGCCTTGGACGGCGCCGAGCTTTGCCACGGTGTTGGCCTGGTATGTATATATGCCTTCATCGGGGCTTCTTCTCTCTACATTATTGAGGTTTATGATGCGTAAGTTTATGCCGATAGCCAGAATGGCGATGAATAGTGCGAGAATAATGATATTTTTTATGCGAGGATCGAGATCGATACTCGCTGCAGATGGAGCCTCTGATGGCTTTTCGCGAATGTCCATCTTGTTCAATTTTTTAAGGCGGGCCCGTTTTCCCATGGCGATATTATATCATAATTTTAATGTTTAAGTAAGAGTTTGGCATCAAAACACTATTTACATTAAATTACTTGCCTGATATAATGAATTCACTTAACGGAGGGGTATAATGGCAACATATGAAGATTTCATAAAAATAGAGCTGAAAATAGCCAAAATAATCGAAGCTGTGGAGATGCCGGAGACCAACAAACTTCTGAAGCTTAAGATAGACCTTGGCGGTGAAGAGAAGAGGCAGATCGTAGCAGGTATAAAGAAGACATATAAGCCCGAAGAGCTCATAGGACGAGAGGTCGTAGTAGTCACTAATCTCGACCCCAGGATGGTGATGGGGACGGAGAGCCAGGGCATGGTCCTTTGCGCCGATGATAATGGCCCTATTCTTTTGAAGCCGGACAGGGATGTACCGCTAGGCAGCAAGGTAAAATAATATATTAGTGCCAGACTTAAATAAACGCGCCTGTAGCTCAGTTGGATAGAGTATCTGGCTACGAACCAGGTGGTCGCAAGTTCGAATCTTGCCAGGCGCGCCAAATTTGCTGTGCAAATTTGGTACTGAAGCGGCGTTAAACGATCCGACGAATAGGAGGATCGTAGCCGCTGAAGTACCTTAAAGCGTAAAGCATTTTAGCTGCCGAAATACCTTAACAATGCAAGCACAACCCACTTATGCCTAAGCTCGATAAATTCTACATGTCCGAAGCTCTTAAAGAGGCCCGCATAGCTCTTGAGAAGGATGAAGTTCCGGTTGGCTGCGTAATAGTGCATGAAGGCAGGATAATAGCCAAGGCGCATAACCAGATAAAACTTTTAAAAGACCCGACGGCGCACGCTGAGATGATCGCCATAACTCAAGCGGCTTCCCACCTTCAGAACGAGCGATTGCTCAAGACCACCGTCTACGTTACAATTGAGCCGTGTTCTATGTGTGCCGGGGCGATGGTGCTTGGACGTGTCGAGAGGATGGTTTTTGGCGCTCCTGACCCTAAGACCGGAGCGGCAGGATCAGTCTTCGATATAACCCGCAGTAAGAAATTGAATCACCGGATAGAGGTTACCGGCGGCGTGCTGGAAGGTGAGTGTGCCGATATCATGAGAGAGTTCTTCAATAAGAAGAGAGGCAGGGACATAGTTTAAGGCCTTTCTCTCTTAAAAGACCCGGTCCCGAAGAGCCGCCGTTAAACTCTATTTGAACATTGCACTACCGGCCGCTTATTTTATTCGCAAAAAAAAGGATAGCCCTGAAAACATTTATCGGTATAATTCATATAACCGTAATATCGGTCTTACTCTTAACATCTCCAGACCACGCCTTGGCTCAAGGCGATCCTGATCACAATAAACTTCCATTTAAAGAACTGATATTTGCCTTGAACGAGTCGGAAGACTCGCATGCGCCCAGTATAATAGAACTGCCTGACGGAGATCTTTTTGCTGTTTGGTATGCAAAGGTGCTCGGCACCGGAACTACGGGTATCTGGGGAGGCAGGAGAAATGGTTCATCCACAGCCTGGACTGACATATGCGCCATTAATTCTACTCCGGGCAGGGCGAATAAGAACCCTGTCTTATGTTTGACGAAGGAAAAGAAGCTTCTTCTTATATGGGTCGAAGAGGTCAGGTGGCATAAGTGGAAGAGGGATATTTTACGTATTAAGAGATCGGATGATCTTGGAAGGACATGGAGCGCCGCGGAAGATCTTGGCGACTTCAGAGGTTTTCTGACAAAGAACCACCCCCTTGTATTGCCAAATGGCGAAATTATACTCCCTGTTTATACGGATTGGAGTACCTCCTCTGCCGTTATTTCATCAAAAGATGGGGGTTTGACCTGGAGCAAACCAAGTTTCCTGATGTACCTTTTTGGAACTCAGCCTACTATTATAGAGAGGGATGACTCCAGCCTATTTGCCCTTATGAGGACCGGAATGCCTCCAAGATTGGCGTGGCAGGCGGTCAGTTTTGACCTAGGGAAGGCGTGGTCCGTGCGTAAACTCTCTTCGGTAAAGAACCCGGGGGCTTCGCTCGAGATGGTGAAGCTAAAGAATGGTAAAATAGTATTGGCTTTTAATGATTCAAAAGACAGCAGGAAAAAACTCAGTTTAGCTCTATCGGAAGACGGCGGCAGGACATGGGGCCCAAGTAAGATAATCGCTTCAAGCGATCAGGACTCTAATTGTTATCCATCAATAATCCAGGACAGGAACGGGTTGATCCATGTGGTATACGTTCACGACGGAAGGCGCGGGATCGGGCATTTCGTTACGGATGAGAAGTGGATTACAGAGTGACCGATCTGAAGAAATATGGTATAATTAACTTCCAATCTTACTTCGTAAGGTTTAAGGTCCTTCAGCAGCTAAAATGCTCCTGAGGATTTGAGTTTAAGGTGCTTCAGCGGCTACGATCCTCCTATTCGTCGGATCGTTTAACGCCGCTTCAGCATCGACTTTACTTCGTAAAGTCGGAGAGGTCGCCTAGTGGCCTAGGGCGGCGGTTTGCTAAACCGCTATATGGGTAATACCGTATCGAGAGTTCAAATCTCTCCCTCTCCGCCATTTTTCGTAAGAATGTTTACGAAAATAAATTTTCGAAAACATTCCTTCTCAAAATTCACCGGATAGGTCGAGGAACGCCAGCGCGAGAGCAAGAGCGTTTCTCTCCCCCTCCATTAGTTTTATCTAGTAACCCAGGAATTTATTACTGCCCAGGAGGATCGATATGAAAAATATGAAGCCTTTGGTTGTTCTTGTCATCATGCTATTGATGTTGACCGGGGTAGAGTACGTCTACGCGCGCGGCGGAAGTCACATGTGTAGCGGCCACAGAGGCGAGTGTGATCCTGCCGGCAGAGAAGGCGAACGCGGCCGGAATGAAGAGCGTGATCGGCACGACGACGATAATGCCGTTAATGTATACCGCGGCGGATGGGGATGGGGTTGGGGTCCGGCGGGGGTATTAGTCGCAGATGAAGTTGTAGATGAACCGTCGACGGTTGTCGTCGAACAAGAGCAGGCCCCAGTTCAGCAGCAGACAGTGGCCGGAGCCCCGGCTTACGGCACGATAGTTACCGACCTTCCACCCGGATCTATGGTCAAGCACGTCCAGGGGGTTACGGCTTATGAAAATAATTCCGTTTGGTACAGGCCACATTTCGGAGATGACGGCGTTGATTATATGGTAATAGCGCCGCCGCCTTCGGATAACGAGTAGAGGCCCGCATTCATTATATAATGAATATATTCGCAAAAATATTCAATTTTAATAAAGAAGAAAAATTGCCGCCCATAATCAAGTCTATCGAACAATATGAGAATTACTCAGTTGTCAGGCTTGCAGGGTCCTACGATTTTAGTACCATGCCTTCCATTGAAGGCATGATGAGGGAGCATAAGGGGCATGGCCATTTTGACCAGGACATAATCCTCGATTTTAAAGAAGTCACCCATATCGATACCTCAACTTTAGCCGTGTTGATATATATCATAAATACGTTAAAAGAGAGGCACCAGAGGCTATTTCTGATAAACTGCAACAAAATGATAAAAGATCACGTGAAGATAGGCAAGCTGGAACCGCTCATCCACATTTATGACAATTTAAAAGACGCGCTTAAAGTATTAAATAAAAGACCAACCCCAGAGGTGATATGAAAAATCTGATAGCGGTCGTTATTGTTATGGCTATGTTTGCGAGCGGATGCGGTAATGGTCAATCCACATTTACTAAGCCGGATCTTTCGAAGGTATTAAAGAAGGACTGGAACGCGTATAAGAAAGACAAACCCAAGTTCACGGGCGGCATCGCTATGCAGATCCTTTCGCCAAAGGGCGATTATTTTATATCGGCGGGCATGAGTAAGGATGTAACGAGCGCTTCCCATTTCCGTATAGCGAGTGTTACCAAGACATTTACCGCCGCAGGGATCATGCTCCTGGACCAAAGGGGCCTCCTCAATATAAATGACAGGATCACTGGCAATATCCCGGGCACGAACACTCCTTATGTGCCCGATAGCCCTGAGTATGACATCCCTTATAAAAATGATATTACTATCAGGATGCTTCTTATGCATCGCGCTGGTGTGTTCGACGTCTCCAATAATGTCATCCCCGATAATGCCTTCTCGAACAGCAAGCCCTATATCGGCCAAGACTATCTTACATACATTAAGGCCGGGGATAAAGAACATACCTTCACATTCGACGAGCTCGTCGGCGTCGTTGCCCGAGGCCAGTTATCATTTTTTGAGCCCGGGTCATCTTACCACTATTCCGATACGGGATATTCCATCCTTGGCAAGATCATAGAAAGAGTTTCCGGAAAGTCGTATGCCGATTTCATAAAAGAAGAGCTCCTTGTGCCGAACGGCCTTCTCGAGACGAGCCTGCCATCGAAAGGCTCGGACCAGGCAATACCAAAGCCTTTTATAAAAGGTTATGT
>JBAYFK010000032.1:0-11116 GCA_041667225.1 Candidatus Omnitrophota bacterium | reverse complement strand
TTTTAAAATTTACGATACATTGGGGCGATATAGGCTTTACCATCGTAAATTTTACAACAGCAAATTTAGATGCCTAATCTAAATTTGCGACAAGCGGAAGATGGCCGCAAAAGTAACCGCCTAATAGTAATGAGTAACAGGACTGTGGATGAATAAAAAGGCAGAGATTGAATGTTATTCAATGCTCTGCCTTTGGAATTGTCAGGCCGAACCGTTAAGCGATCCGACCAAGTTTTGATGGAAGAAGAATTACCTGGACATCTTGCCCTTAATAATTCTTTCAGCCTCTAACCAATCGTCAAATGAATGACCAGGTTTGCGGCCTCTCTTCTCATAAAGCTCGTACGCCTTCTTTTCAATAAGTTTCTTCAAATCTTCTTTCGTCATAGAAGTGCTAGAAGACTTATCAAGCTTAAAGGATGTAGTTGTTCTTGCCATGTTACACCTCCTTTCGTAACGATATTATACCGATTTTCCGGTACCTATGCAATAGATTTTTTAAGAAATTCAGGGATCGGCTGCTTAAATATCTTGTAGATGTTCATAAGGTGCTTTCTATAAAGCTCATCGAACGGATTTTCGAGCCCAGAGCGCACTTTTCCGGTATACCACCAGTTCCAATCGCTCCCCTCGGCTATATGGAACTCACGCCATGCCTTTTGTATGACCGGCTGGGTGTTATCGCCCTTCTTCTGCAGTTCTTTGGTGAACTTAACGAGGTCTTTTCTCACTTTGCTCAGGTAATCCCAGGATTCGTTGTCCTGATCCTGCCCTATCCACACCTCAAAATTGTGATTTATCCAGGAAGCTGGAAATATCCTTGAAATGGACTCTTTTGGAGGCTCTTTGTCCAAAAATCCGCTTATAGTCGTTGAATCTACTATATCGCCTTTGTCAAGTGAGGCATAAAGCGTTTCGAAGAAGGTCCTGCCGTTATCCTCAAAATACTCCCAGGCGTTCTCGCCATCCATGATGACCGTCACCAGCTGCCTATCCGTATGGCGCCTCAACCCCTCCGATATCTTCCTGAAATGGTCCATCAGGTCGGCTGCCGCGTCCCTCTGGTCCCAGGCGTTATAATTAAAACTTATGATATCCGAAAGGTTCTTATCCCTGAATATCATATTTATCGACTTATTATCCTTTTTCAACTTATACGGCTGATAGAGTATCCGCCTGTCAAAGCATGTGATACCCCTATAGTTCTTATCATACATGGACAGGCTATTGAACAGTATGTCTTCGTCAGTAGCCGCCCATTCTATCCCGAGCGACATCATCAGTTCAAGGGCCTCGTCGGAAACGCTCCCCTCCGACGGCCACATACCGCGCGGCGGACGGCCGAACTGTTCCGTGTAATATTTGATAGCCTCTTCGAGATGCCACTTTGCGTCTTCCGGGTGGCAGAACCTCTTGCGCGGAAGCTCCATCTCCGGAGAGGATATCCCCGCAATGGATGTGTCGCAAAGGAGCGGCAGTATCGGATGATAATACGGCGTCGTACTTATCTCTATACGCCCTTCGTCCTGCAGCCTTTTATATAAGGGCAGTATCTCTGACAGGATCTCCTTTTGCTTAAAGATGACATATTCTTTGTCTTCTTCGCTATATCCCCTATTCTTATCGACCAGATCCCTAAGGTTCGTATCTTCGTCTATACTGATGGAGTGGAACCATGCGAGGTTATATAGGACCTGCAGGTCGCGGAGATCTTCGGTATCATATCTCTTTACAACGCTGGGCGTAAGCGAACGGTTGCCTTTTTTAGCGAAAAGCTCTTTATACCGTTCGTTCGGCTCTATAAAACGCTTGAAATTGATCTTGAAGAAGTGTGTCAGCAGCTGGACTTTGTCTTTATGCGCGAGGGATGAGGCATCTTTTAAGGTGAGGTCGAGCAGGACGTCGGTCGCGCCGTTCTTCACATAATCGTTCAGCTGCTCCATCAGGACGGGCACCATATTGAAGGTGACCTTCACATTCTCGAAATCTTCGAGGAGCGCTGCCATAGGGTAGTAGTCCTTAACCCCATGGAGCCTTACCCACGGCATGCGGTATTTTCCGGTAAGGTCGTCCTTATAGAAGGGCTGGTGCATATGCCACAGGAAGGCGACCTCTATATTTTTCTTTGTTATCATATGAGATCCGGGTGGTTATGCGCTATACATAGAGTAGTCTATGTCAGGGAATATGTTGAATTTGTCTTCGCAGGCTTTAATATATTCTTCGTCGAGAGACCCCTCTTTTACCTCGTCATAAAGTTCCATGAAGTGCTCGGAGTGTTCTCTCATCCTTTCGACGGCATACTGGACGTGGGATCCCGTCTTCATTATGAAAGCCCAATCGCTCGACTGAGCCAGAAGAAGTTCGCGGGCCATCTGGTTAAGAGCTCTTAAGAGAAGGCCTTTGGCATGCCTGTGTTCCCGGGCGGCCTCGACCATCCTCTCGACCATCTTGTGCAGATGCCTGTACAACCAGTCGTTGGAACCCTCAAGCCATACTTCGCTGTAACCTTTATATCCCCAGCTTGAAAATGACGGGGTCAGCACCTGATAGTTCTTATACAGCTTCAGGTAATCTCCGGGAGTCGTAAGCTCTATGTTCTTCTGATCGTACGCGATCTTCCTTATGAGAAAATCTATCCACTGCGGCCCTTCATACCACCAATGACCGAAAAGTTCGGCATCATACGGTGAAACGATGATGGGAAGCCTGTCCCCCATCTGCCCGTGCAGGTATTCGATCTGTTTTTCCCTGTTGAACATGAAATTACCGGCGTGAAACGCCGCTTTATCGCGCGCGGCGTCGGGCTGATACGCCTCTTTATGGTTCGTATTCCCCGTTATCCTGTAATATTTGATGCCTGTATTTATTCTGGTACCGTCGGCGTTTATATAAGGCCTGATGTAGTCGTAATCCAGGTCGAACCCGATATCCCTATAGAATTCCCTGTAGTAATAGTCTCCCGGATAACCTTCCACCGCGCTCCATACGTTCTTTGAGGATTCCGTATCCCTCCCGAACGCAGCAGCCCCTGACTTACACAGGTAAGGGCTGAAGACGCCGTATCTCGGCCTCGGAGTGCCGAAAAGTATGCCGTGAGTATCTACAAAGAAATATTTAACACCTTCTTTTTTGACTATCTCATCATCCCCGGGATTATAGCCGCATTCCGGCAGCCATATACCTAGAGGTTTTTTACCGAATACTTTCTCGTACAGGTCTACGCCCGTCTTAACCTGCGCCCTGACCGCTATCTTTCTCTCGACCTCCATCAATGGGAGGAAGCCGTGGGTAGCGCAGCATGTTATGACCTCAAGCCCGCCCTTATCCTGAAAATGTTTGAAGGCGTTCAATAGGTTCATTTTATATTTGTCTGCGAATAAATGGCGCGCTTCTAGGAAGTTAGAATGGTACATATGAGCCAGCTGGTTGAACGGGCCGTCCCATTTCGTACGTTCGATCTCTTTTGCGGATAGCTCTATGAGGCTATCGAGATGTTTAAGATACTTACCCTGGAGATGCGGGTCCATGAGCATCGACATGAGCGTCGGAGACACAGATATGGTCAGGCGGTATTTTACTTTATCCCTTTCAAGCCCTTCGAATACTTTGATGAGAGGTATGTAAGTCTCTGTAATAGCTTCGAATAACCAGTCTTCTTCCAGGAAATCGTCAAAATCGGGATGGCGTACATAGGGAAGGTGCGCGTGGAGTACTATTGCCAGATATCCTTTTGGCATAATATTTATTCCGTCTTTCTGGTCACTATCGGCGTGACCCGACGGATATCTATCCCGTCATGAGATGTTGCTTCGACCGGTATGACCTGTTTGCCATCGGGGAGAGCGAATCTAAGGCTGAACGTCCCGTCCGGTCTCAAATTTATTTTTTTACCCTGTACAGTCAATGTTGCGTCCGGCTCAGTGCCTCCGTATACGATCAATTCGCAATTAACCCACATCCAGAATTTTCTCTCAGCAGGTTTCCTGAAGAAAGATGCGCCGCTCGATATGCCGCCTGAAGTTATCTGTTCCTCAAGGCGCCTCTGTATGAGCTCCCTGGCCTCGAGGGATCCTTTACCTACACCGAAACCTCCGGACAGGCCGAACATCTTCCAATAATCCTCTTCTGCTACCATCCATTCCGCGTCAAGCTGGTCAGACATACCGAAACGGGGCGTCTTTACGGCATTTGAACGGGCAAGCACATGGAAATTGCCTTTCTTCGTCACTATGCCTATATCTACGATCCATGACCTGTCTGGGCTTACGCTAATATACCAGTTGCTGGCGAGGCCTTTAAGCTCGATGTCGAAGAAGGAATTGGCGTTCTTGCCGTTGAAGTTAACCCCTGTAATATCATATACGCGCAAGACCGATTTTTCAGGAGTGTCTCCGGCGCTCTGGATGGCATTCCTTACTTCTTCTTCCTTCTCGCGCTTTATTTCCCAATAAGTGAACATCCACCACGGGTCCCTGACAAGAAGAACTATCTTGTTGTCACCATACCCCGGCGGGAATCTGAATTGTTTTTTCTCTCTGATCTTCAAAGGCTTTGATCCCTGTTTCGTCTCGTTAGCAGACATATTACGCCTCCTTATTACACCTCGTTAAGGCTATCTTCCGTTTCGTCACTGTTCTCACCGTCCGACCTGCTATCGTTGTGGCACGAAGCATAATCCATGCAGACCTCACAACAGAGATCGCTGAGATGATCTTCCCCTTCACAGCTTGTATAACGTAAACAAGTTTCGCAACACATAATGATCTCGTTTTATATGATCAGATCAATATTTAATAATCGTCGTCGGAGGAAGTGTTTTCCGATATCTCCGCGGGGCTTTCGTCCGGGATCTCTTCCTCTTTTTCTACCGAAACCAGCTTTGCTATATTCTTTCCGTCCTGGGGCTCATAAGCAGCATCCACCCAGTCGCCTTTTTTCACATCGTTAAGCAGTACTGCATTCTCGAATTTGGTATTATTGCCGCAGAAAAGAGTTATCGTCTTTTCCTCGTCGGTATCGTAATCGTAGTATTGAACGTTCATAGAATTGGCCGACACGTCGACGCCCTGTACTTCGCCGTAGATCGATATCTCGTTGGTCTTTGCGGCGCTTTCATCTTCCGGCGCAGCTGGGGCCTGAGGTGTCACGACAGGTGCCGGTTCCGCCACTTCCTGCGCAGCGGGAGCGGCTGTTTCAGTAGCAGGAGTTGCGGCCGTTTCTTTGCTCTCTTCCATTGCCTCCTGGCAAATGGCCGGGACAGCCGACAAAATAAGCAGAGCCGCTATGAGCATGGCTATAGTATAGAATCTCCTCATCTAAAACCTCCTGATTTGATGTTATCTAAGTCTGTCAAATCATCCCGAGTAGCTGTAGTCTTCGCGTGGCTACGAGGGAGTATCAACCAAATCTAGCTTCATAAAACTGACTATTGCAAGAATGCTACTATATCACGATTATAGTTTAAATGTCAAGTTTATGTCAAGCATAAAGGGGTACGTTATTCACGTACCCCTTTAAATGCGCGTTCTGCCTCATCCTTATTCCTAACGGTCATTGAGCCGGTCTTTCAGGCCCTTATTATCCGCCAGCAGCTTATCATAAGCGGCTTTAAGGCTTATCTTCTCGTCCAGCAGCTTATCGTACTCGCCCTTCAATGCGTTCTTCTCGTTATTAAAAACTTCCAGCTTGGTCTCCAAATCCATCTTTTCCTTCAAGAGGCCGTCATATTCATTCTTAAGGGCATCTCTGGATTTAGTGATAACGTTCGCCTTTTCTTCTAACGTGATCTTCTCATTAAGAAGCGCTTCGTATTTATCATTAGATACGCCGCAACCCGCTAAAGTAACAGCAGTAAGAGATGCTATCAATACGAACAAAGAGGCTGACTTGATCCCTTTCATCAAAAACCCACTCCTTTCTCTAAAACACCCGTCCTGCTTCTGACCCAGTTTTACTGAGACAGATACTTCGCGAGCTCAGCCCATGTCTTCGGGCCTACTTTACCATCGACCGTAAGGCCTTTGGCAGCCTGGAACTCCTGTATAGCTTTCTTGGTCTTGGGGCCTATCTTTCCGTCTATTGCTCCGGAGTAAAATCCTGCGTTCTTCAATGCGCTCTGGATATCTTTGCTCCTGTCACCTACTGTCTGTAGAAGAGCCGCCGGTTTTTCTATGACCGGTTGAGGCGCTGCAGTGGGCGGTATTGCTTCTGTCGCAACGGTCTGGGCCGGTTCAGTGACCTGCACGACCTGCGCTTCTTCAACCGCCGGTGTCGACGATACAGGGGCTTCTGTCATCTCTTCTGGGATGCTTTCGGTCTTCGCCTTGCAGCCGACTATTGCAAGCGGTACTATAGCCAACGCCACCACAAACACCACCAATAACTTTTTACTCATCATTCCTCCTTTCTTGAGAAATTTTTCATTAAGTTTTTATAATTTCAAAGTGGATTTATCCCAATTTTTTAATTATAGGACTTTCTTTATTTTTGTCAATAAAAAACGGGCATCTCTTTTCATTTAAATATATAACCGGTTTCGATAGACCAGAAAAGCAGGTCAAGCTCCCCAAGCGGTATCTTTACCGCGCGGCAGAACTTTCTGGCTTTATCCTCGATCTCCAGGTATATCTTCCTGCTGCCTATCGACGGAGGTACTTTATCTATAGCGTTGTATCTTACAAGATTTTTTATGATATGCCTGTCGAGTATCGCCAGGTCTTTGCCGAGGCCTATGTTCCTCAAAAAATGGCTCGCCTCTTTATACCCGAAACCTTTGATATTCTCGACCAGCCATTCACGGGTAGCGCGCGCGTTAAGCGGATCGATCCTGCTCTTGACGTCGATACGTCCGCCGGCGGTGAATAGGTCCCGGGCTTTCACGAGATAGACCGCTTTTTTATTATGGAACCGTGCCATCCCCTTCAGGTTCGCCCCTATTTCGCCGGAGCGCCCTTTTAGAAGCAGACCCTTCTCTTTGAGTTGTCTTATAGCTTTATCGCAGGATACAGCTTTTGACTGAGGGGTCAATATGCAGAATGCTAGTTCCCGGAATATATCCTCGTCTTTGCCTTTATGCAGGTCCTTAAAATCGTCCAGCCGGCCCTTTATCTTACCCTTATTAAGCTTATACTCCGCAATAAGGGCCTTCACTTCTTTAGATATCTTCACTATATACCATCCCCTACCTACCGCATCTGGCTGATGTACCGGAATGCGCTCAATACGGCCTTAGAGCCCTCGCCGGCAGCTATTATGATCTGCTTTTCCGGGACATTGGTAACATCCCCGGCGGCAAATATCCCCGGCACATTGGTCGCATTATCATTATTGACCTTTATCTCCCCGGAGGCGGTCTTATCTACCCCTATAGCCATCTGCGAGTTCGGGACGAGCCCTATCTCAACAAACACTCCCTGGACATCCAATTTTTCTATACCGTCGCCCTTCTTTACTCTGATCCCTGTCACGAACTTATCTCCCAGTATCTCTACTACTTCCGCACTGTTCAATACTTTGACCATACCGCTTGCAAGCACCTTCTCCTGCATTATGGGGTCGCCGGTAAGGCGCCCCAAGATATTGATAAGATATATGCTCTTCGCTATCTTCATAAGCTGTAAAACCGCGTCAAGGGCAGAATTGCCGCCGCCTATAACGGCGACGTCCTTTCCCGAAAATAACGGCGCGTCACAAGTAGCGCAATAAGTAAGGCCCCTATTCTTGAATTCATTCTCTCCGGCGGCGCCAAGCTCCCTCACTCTTTTACCCGACGCTATTATCACGGTCCGGGACTCGTATACCGCTTTTTTTGTTTTTACGCTTATCCTATCGCCTGTCCGGGTTATCTCGAGGACTTCGTCGCCTTCTTTCATCGCGACATTATAGGCCTTCATATGCTCTTCGAATTTTTTGACGAGGTCCGGGCCGCTTATGAACTGGTATCCCGTATAGTTCTCTATCTCGCCGCTCCATGCGGTCTGCCCGCCTATATCTTTAGATATGACTATAAAATCCAGCCGTTTACGCGCCGCGTACACAGCAGCCGTTATCCCTGCGGGGCCTGCGCCCACGATTATCATGTCGAGCATATCTTCATCTCCGAAAATTTTGGACCATTAAAGGCTGGATGCGGCTCTACCGGCCTCTATCATCGCCATATCGATCTTCTCCTTACCTGTCTCTGGAGATATGTCCATCGGTTCGGCTTTGATAAAAGTTATATCCGAGATCCCCACAAAAGAGAACACCGTCCTGATGTAAGGTTCCTGGAGGTCGTAACTGTGCATGGGGCTGCCGGGACTGTAATCTCCGCCGCGGGTCGCCACAACGACCATCTTCTTATTTTTGGCAAGGCCCTCAACCCCTTTTTCCGTATACCTGAAAAGGTATTTGGGCTGGACTATGACATCAATATACTGTTTTAATGTATATGGTATACCGAAATTCCACATCGGCGTGGATATGAGGTATATATCGGCTGCGAGGAAACGGGCTATGTGGTCCTCCACACCCTTCCACGCGTCTTTGAGCTTTCCTGTGAGGTCCCGGCCGCCCAAAAGAGCGTATTTGCCTTCCACCACCTGTACTGTAAGGGATGGCAGGGCCTCAGTCGAAACATTCAATTCATCTATACTGCAATCAGGGTATTTCTTTTTGAGTTCTTCAAGAAAAACGCCGCTGATCTTGAGCGTCCTGGATAATTCGCCTCTTGGGGTAGCGATTATATGCAGTAACCTTTTCATAGTGTCCTTCCCCGGAAATATTATATGCCGAGCAGTTCTTTGATCTTTTCCTTATCGAAACCGACAACGATCTCGCCGTCCACCTCTATGACAGGCACTCCCATCTGGCCTGACTTCTGGATCATCTCCTGGGCCATCTCAGGATTTTCGGAAACGTCGACATCATCAAAAACGATCCCGCTCTCTTTCAGGAACTGTTTCGCCCTGATGCAGAACGGGCAGGTCGGGGTGCTGTACACTTTTACAATCTTTCCCATAAAACCCTCTCCTTCTTATTTTAAAGGACGAGGCGTAAGATCGATGACATCTTCCACCTTCATCACTATCATATACTCCGGTTTCGGTAAAAGTATCTCAGGGTAACGGGCCTGTTCCTCGCCGCCGCGCAGCTCTTTCAATACCCTGCGGCTTACCCTGCTCGTTATCCTGGATTCCCATTCCTTTATGATGTGGGATTTTATCTTCTTTTCGGGGACCATCTTCGACGTCCCCTTAAGGGAATACCCCCTGAATTTATGTTCGTCTACGGCGGTAATGCTTATGTGCGGATCCCGCTCCAGGTTCCTGTATGTACTGCCCCTGTAAAGGTCGATCAGATAGACGAGGCCGTCCTCGTCTATATGGACCAGGCCTTTACAGGAATTATGCGGATAACCATTCTCATCAACAGTAGAGACTATGATAAATCCCTGCCTGTGGAAAAAATGCACGACATCCAGCGATAACTTCTTCTCTTGTTTCACGAAGCTTCTATTTGCTCCCTTTGAGATTCTCGAACATCTCTTCATGCCCTATCTCTTCGCCCATTATATGGCAGACGAGCTGATAAGTGTCATGATCTTTGCCGAATGTCTTTTTCGCTATCTTGTTATAAACATCTATAGCGCCGGCCTCGGCGGTAGTCACCAGCTTGATTATCTCATCGTAATCGGAAAGCTTCTTCATGACACCAGGATACGGCGCATTGGCGCCCTTTTCGAGATCTCCTATCCTGTTCGTAGGCAGCCCCCCGAGCTCTACGATCCTTTCAGCCACTTCCGTAGCGTGCTCAAGCTCATCCTTGGCGATCTTATTCAAGAACTCTGCCATATCTTCATACCCCGGCCCATCCACTACCATCGCCATATACCACCACGCATAGTAAGCAAGCCATTCATCGCAATATGCCCTGTTAAGGTCCTTTATCAGATCCTTAATATCCACTCCTACTATCTCTCTAGCTTTCTTGCCCATATCTTGCCCCTTTCTGTTATCGTTACCCTTTAATAAATTAAACTTTTAACTTCTTCGCGAACTCAACTCCGTAATCATAGCACTTCTTCATCTCTGATTCATCCGGCATGAATTTGACCGACAGAGGTTCGCCTCCGACCTCTATCCCGGCCTCTTTAATAATATCCTCTATCGTCTTCACTGCGCCTCCGCTCCACCCATAGGACCCGAACGCGGCGGCTATCCTGTTCTTCGGTTTAAGCCCTTTAAAAAATGTCAGGAACCCTCCTATGTTAGGAAGGAGGTCGTTGTCATGTGTCGACGAGCCGATCAAATAACCCTTGGCGTCGAGCATCTCTTTGATGACCTCGGTAGTCCCGGATTGCGCTACATCGAAGATCTTCACATCGACCCCGCCGTCCGTAAGCCCTTCGGCGATCTTTCTGGCCATCTTTGCCGTGGCGCCCCACATCGTCTCATACGCTATGACGGCTTTCGGCTTCGAGGTATTCTTTGTCCAGTTGATATAGGCGTTGACGATCTTCATCGGGTCTTTACGCCATATGATGCCATGGCTGGGCGCGATCATCTTTATAGATATATTCATCTTGAGGATATCTTCGATCTTTTTCGAAATAAGGGAACTGAGCGGCCATAGGATATTCGCGTAATATATCGCGGCTTCATCCATAAGCGCGCACTGATCGACCTCGTCATCGAACCTTTCCGACGTCGCATAGTGCTGGCCGAACGCATCATTCGGGAGAAGAAGTTCTTCTTCGGCGCAGTACGTGAACATGCTGTCGGGCCAATGTATCATCGGCGCTTCTATGAAAGTGAGCGTCCTTTTGCCCAGCTTCAGCGTATCGGCTGTCTTCACTACCTGGAAATCCCAGTTACCGTAATAATTCTTATAGAGGCCTTCTTTACATTTCTGGGTACCGAATACTTTAGCCTTTGGACAAAGTTTCATTATCTCCGGAAGCGCTCCGGAGTGGTCGGTCTCCACGTGATTGGCGATAATATAATCTATCTTTTCTACGGGGACTATCTCTCTTATCCGCTCTATAAGTTCTCCCGAGAACGAGCCTAGTACGGTATCGACGAGCGCGATCTTTTCGTCCACTATAAGGTACGCGTTATAAGTGGAGCCTCTCTTC
>JBAYFK010000031.1:0-11302 GCA_041667225.1 Candidatus Omnitrophota bacterium | reverse complement strand
GTATTGAGGATCTATTTTCTACCTTTTTATTCTATCAATTTTTATGTTTTTCTATTTTCTTGATTTAAGTGCTGTTTAATGCTTAAATTTGACATGTGCGTGGCACTTTTTATTATAAAAATGCATTTTTATCTCATTCTCAAGATAAAAGTTGAAATTTTGATTTTTTTGAGGTTACTTTAATATTATTTAACAGGCGGGCCTTCGACTTGAATAACTTTGACCTTTTTCTTTAGCATTTTATTCAAAAATTGCGCTATTCTTTCCCTTGTATCTTCAAATATGATATAACAGCTCGGAATCAACACAAGCGTCAAAACTGTGGAGCTTATTAATCCTCCCATAACTGTTATTGCCAGAGGACTCCATAAATTGGCTCCTTCCTGTGAACTTATTGCCATAGGCATCAACCCCAGTAAGGTTGTGATCGTGGTCATCAATATAGGCCTCAATCTGTCTCTTGATGCCAGCACAACAGCCTTAAGACTCTTTATTCCGGTCTTACGAAGCGTGTTTATATGATCTATCAATAGTATTGAGTTATTTACAACTATACCTCCAAGCATCATCAAACCTACCAAGACACCCATACCAACCGATTTTCCTGTTATGTAGAGTGACGCAACGACTCCTATGATCGCCAGAGGCACGGCGACCATTATGATGAACGGCTGGTAATACGATTCGAAAAGAGATGCAAGAACTAAATATATGAGAATTACGATAAGCCATATGATCGCGCGGAATTGTTTTTGAGTCGCCACCATCGTAGGATAGTTTCCGCCGAGACGATAATAATATCCTTCCGGCAGCTTAAGGTCCGCGAGCGCCCCCTTCGTCATTTCTGCAGCTTTACTCAGCGGGAGTTTACCTACGTTAGCGCTTACCTGTATCATGCGTGTTTTATTTTTCCTCCAGATCTCGCTCGGACCCAGCCCGTACTTAAACTCAGCGACCTGTTCAAGAAATATCTTGTCATCGTCTTTATTGGTAAGGACAAGCTTATGAAGGTCTTTGAAAGTTTTTCTATATTTCTCGTCGAGACGCGCTATCGTTTCGACTTCGCTCGATTCAGTATGGAATAGCGTAGCCCTCAATCCTCTCATCTGCGCGTGCACCATATCGGCGACGTCCGACACATTCATGTCGAAGAGGCCCGCCTTATTCCGGTCCACTTTAAGTCCGAGCTCAGGCCTGCCTTCTCTCATCCTGATCTTTGTGTCCGTAAAACCTTTTACCGTTCCAAGTCTCGTCGCTATCGATATCGCTATTTCTCTCAGTGTGTCATAATCATATCCGAAAAGATCGAGTATCATCTCCTTCGTCCCGACCTCCTGCTCTTCCTCGAAATATATGAAAGCGGGCCTGATCCTCTCAACTTTAGGACGGAGACTGTCCACAACTTCCTGGACAGCGCGCTTTCTCTTCGTCAGCCCGACGAGCTCTACATATACTTTACTCGACCACGGCTCTACCCTCGACGAGAAAGTCTTTACTTCGGGGACTTCCTTTATAAGCGCTTCTACCCTTTTAACGACATTGTTCGTCACTTCAAGCTTTGTACCCGTCGGCATCTCTATATAAGTCGTGAATTTATTCTGTTCGGTAGTTCCCAAAAATTCCATCCCCAGCCGCGTAAAAAGAAATAGGGATATTGCGAATGCGATAAAAGCCCATAGAAATACCATGTATCTCCGACGAAGGCAATAGAGCACGCCGATCCTCTGCGCATCATAGACCATCTTCATGAACCCAATGACATTCTTTTTTCCATAGCCCTTCGGTATATCGTCTATCGAAAGTTTTGCTCTCGAAGTAAGAAGGGGGACGACTGTGATCGAAACGAACAAAGAGACAATGAGCGATATGGTGACGGTCCATGCAACGCCGCCATACATCAATTTTATCTCTTCTCCGACGAATACCATCGGCAGGAAGACGACTATGGTGGTCAGTGTAGATGCCCAGATGGCGACCCACATCTCCGTCGCGCCTTCTATCGCTGCCGGTATCGGGCTCATACCTTCCTCATTCTTATGAATTATATTTTCGAAGACTACGATGGAGTTATCTACGAGCATTCCTACGCCGAGCGCCAGGCCGAAGAGCGTCATGAAATTTAATGTCAATTTCATAGCGTACATGAGGGAGAATGTTATTATGACGGATATCGGTATCGCCGACGACACTATCAGGACCGGGCGGACTTTTTTTATTATTATTGAAGCGATGACCATGGCTAATAAAAGATAATTCAATATTCCCGGCGGAAGAAATAGTACGGAGATCAAAAGCACTGTTATGAAGAGAAGAGTACGTTTATTCATTATAATTAGAAAATAGGTAAGGACAAGCATGATGAGGCCGGCGCCCTGTATAAGCGAGACCTTCAGGTTCTCTATGGCCTTTTTTATGAAATCAGCCTGGTTGCTGGTGATGACGACCTGTATATCTTTAGGCAAAGTCGTTTTAAGTTTTTCTACTTCCTTCTCTATCTGCTCTGCGACTCGTATAGTATTTGCTGTAGACTCTTTCTGTACATATATGGAGACGACCGGACGGACATTGACCCTCGCATATCCCGAAGGCTCGAGATATGAGTCGAGCACAGTCGCAACGTCTTTTAACCGCACCATCGTACCGTCGGGAAGAGCCGATACCGGTATATTCCTTATCTCTTCCACGTCCTTAAAAAGACCTATCGTCCTGATCAGGTACTTCTGATCCTTCTTCTCCACTTCGCCGGAGAGAAGGTTCAAATTGTTCTGTCCGATCATGGAGATTATCTTTTCGAGAGGAAGAGAATAGGCCGTCATCTTTCTCTGGTCGACCTCGACGAGTATCTTTCTTTCCCTGCCTCCGGCTACTTCTGTATCGGCTACCCCGCTTATTCTTTTTAGAGGCTCTTTGATGCTCTCATCGACTATCTTTCTTATCTCTTCCGTAGTCCTCCTGAGGCTCGTAACGGCCAATATGACTATCGGAACGTCCGACCTTTTGAATTGCGCGATGATCGGTTTCTCTATTTCTTTGGGAAGTTTATTCTTTACGCGGGCGAATTTTTCTCTCACTTCAAGCGCGGCAAAATCCATATTCAATCCCGGCTCAAAGCTCAAGACGACGGTCGACTCACCTTCCTTGGAAATGGACATCATCTCTTCGAGGTGGCTTACGGTGCCTACAGCCTCCTCGACAAGTTTTGTGACGAGCGTCTCGACCTCGGTAGGCGGTATACCGCCGCGCACACCTATAATTATACTGATCTCGCCAAAGCTTATATTAGGATAAAGTTCTACGGGTAATTGAAGAAGGGACAGGACGCCGAGGAGTATCAATATCGTGTAGACCATCAACATCGTGACGGGTCTTTTTATCGACAGTTCAGGAAGGCTCATTTCTTCCTCTTAAATAATTTATTCTTTATATCAATGGTCCAGAGGTATACTGTGGGGATTACTACGAGTGTAAGGAATGTAGCTACAAGTAAACCCGCCATGACCGTTATCGCCATGGGAGCTCTAAGTTCCGCGCCTTCACCCCCTAAAAATGCCATAGGCAGCAAGCCCAGGATCGTAGAAAGGGCTGTCATGAGTATCGGACGCAAACGCACCCTTGTGGCGCTGATGACCGCCTTCTCTATATCCATCCCTTTTGAAACGAACATATTGACGCAGTCCATAAGAACAATGGCATTATCGACGACTATGCCTCCCAATATACCGACACCCATAAGCACATACGCGCTGATACTTGTTTGCGTAATAAGAAGGCCCCACGCGACTCCTATGAGTGACAGCGGTATCGTGAACATGATGATGAAAGGCTGGGTCAGCGATTCGAAGAGCGCGGCCATGATCATGTAGACGAGGAGGAATGCCGCGATGATGGCGTTCCGCATGCTGTCGAACGACGCCTTCATCTCTTCTGTCTCGCCGGCGAGCTTTACGCTGTAATCTTTGGGCACCACGATCTTATTAAGCATATTATTAACATCGCTGGTGACGTCTTTTGAAGATCTCTTATAGACGTTCGCGAATATGAGAGCGACCCTCTCCTGATTGGTCCTTTTAATTTCGCTCGGCCCCATACCTCTGCCGAATGTTGCAACGCTGAAGAGCGGGACCTTTGCTCCCGTAGGAGATTGTATCTCTATTCTTCCGAGTTTTTCAAAATTATCTCTGTCCTGTTCCCTGAGGCGCACGCGTATATCGTACTCCTGCCCCTTCTCTTTAAGCTTACTGGCTATATAGCCTTTCAGTCCGATCAGGGCCGTCTGCGCAACATCTGTTACAGATAATCCGTACATTGATGCCGCATCTTTATTTATGAATACTTTTGCTTCTGGGGACGGCTCGCCGAGATTATTTTTGATGCCATATACGCCGTCGATCTTGCCCAGATCTTTCTGGATCTCACGAGTCAGCTGTTCCAGCGTAGCAAGAGAATTACCTTTAAGTTCTACGGTGATGGGCGCCTGCGCCTGCATGCCGACTGCAAGCACATTTTCCGAGAGGCCATATTCTATACGCGCGCCCTGCAATTTTTCCTCCGGGAAATTATTCTTTATTATCTGGACTACGTCGGCGCTCTTTAATTTCCTCTTTTTCTTCAGGGTAACGGCTATTTCGGACTGATTGGAAGCGAGCCTCTCCATGACATGTTTTGTCGTCGCTTCTTTCGTCGAGCCTACGGTAACGTTTATGTTCTCGACTTCCGGGATCGTCAGTATGTACTTTTCGATAGACTGCGAGAAAGAGTCTGTGACCTCTACTTTGGTACCCGCCGGCATATCGATCTTAATTATGAACTGCCCTTGGTCGACTTTTGGCATCAGCTCTTTATCCATGAAAATGAACAGGCTTGAAGAGGCCAGGAAAAGTAAGAACGTATATAAAAGATAGCGTCCTTTATGTTTTATAAATTTTCCCAGAAGTCCCTCGAACAGCCCTCTGACCTTCAACATGACCTTGCTCTTGTCGAGCGCGGCCACATCGGTCTCATCGTCCTGCGCCACAGTGCCTTCTTTTACGGTCATGTTCGATGCAAGGAGCGGTATTATGGTGACTGAAGCTACCCACGAAGCGAGGAGGGAAAAAGTTACGGTGAGGGCAAAGTCTTTAGATATCTGGCCTATTATTCCTATGACGAATATGAGCGGCAAAAATACTACTATCGTAGTAAGAACTGACCCAGCGACGGCGACGGCAACCTCATCGGCTCCCGCTATAGCCGCCTCCTTTTTGTCTCCGCCCGTCTGCATATGCCGGAATATATTTTCGATGACGACTATGGCGGCGTCAACGAGGCTTCCAACGCCGAACGCCAATCCTCCCAGCGACATCATGTTGATCGATACGCCGCTGAAGAACATCAATGCAAAGGTCGCCATTATAGATATAGGTATGGTCACGGTGACTATGAGCGAAGTCCAGACGTTCCTTAAAAAATATAAAAGCACGAAGAATACGAGCACGCCGCCCTGCCACGCGGCATCCCACACTCCGGTGATAGATTCTTTTATGAACCCGGACTGGTCATACACTATGGCGATCTCTATATCTCTGGGTATATCCTGTTTGAGATCTTTTATCTTCTGTTTTACCCTGTCGATTATCCGGACGGTATTGCCCAGCGCCTGCTTTTGTATGGCTATCGAAATGTTCTCTTTATCGTTAAAACGCGAATAGCTCGTCCTCTCTTTTATCCCGTCGGTGATCGTCGCGACATCCTTTAAATATACGAGCCGCTTATCTTTTGTTATCCTGCCTCTCAACTCCTTATCCGACATCTGCGACTCGCGCTCTTCGTCTTCCGGCGATTCGCTCCCTATGACGACATCTTCTATATCGCGCACGCTTTCGAATTCACCCAGCGTCCTTATGAGATATTCGTAAAAACTTTCTTTGATCGTTCCAGCGGGATAATTCAGGTTGGAATTTGATATCGCCTTTGACACGTCGAGTATCGGCACGCGTCGTGCGAGGAGTTTATTCTGGTCTATGTCGACCTGTATCTCGCGTTCCAGACCTCCGGAGATCGTAGCAGAAGCTACCCCCTCTACTTTTTCCAGTTCATCTTTTATCATCTTGCGGACAAGTTCGCGCAATGACATAGGAGAACGCGTTCCGGTACTTGTAACGCTTAAGACCAGTATCGGTTTATCGAACGGGTTGAAAGGAAGGACTATGGGTTCTTCTGCTTCCCTGGGAAGGCGTTCTTTTATGAGGTCTATCTTTTCCCTCATCCCGAGAGCGGCAAAATTTATATTCTGGCTCCACCCGAATTCGGCTATGACCAGAGACAACCCTTCTTTCGAGATCGATGTTATCCTCTTTACTCCGGCGACCGTACCTACAGCCTCTTCGACGGGCTTCGTTATGAGCGTCTCTATTTCTTCAGGGGCCGCATTTTCGTATGGAGTGACGACCGTCAACTGCGGATAGACTATCTGGGGGAAAAGCTCCTGCGGCAGCATCTGCAGGGCTATGACTCCGAATATAAGAAGGCCCGCGATCGCCATCATCATGGTGACCGGCCTCTTTACGGCAAATTTAGCTAGATTCATATTTTTTTATTTATTAGAACAGCCCTTCCTGGACTTCGGTTATCTCCACCTTGGCCTTGTCTTTCATCTCTTCCTGTATCTCTATAACGATAAATTCGTCTTCTTTAAGACCTTCGTCTATCTCTACGAGATCCTGTGTCATATATCCAAGCTTGATCTTTCTTACTTCTATGGAACCGTACTCGGCCTCCTTCTCTTTTGTAGCCGGTTTGGGCGGCTCAGGTGCGGCGGGTTTCTCGTCTTTCTTTTTCCCTTTAAATATATCGAGCGTCGCCTTCGTCTTATCGAGCTCTTTCTTCACTTCCGGCGGCGCTTCTTTCTTAGCCTCTTCTTTATGGATCACGTAAATAAAATAATCCGGCTCTTTTTTCTTTAGAGCCGATGCGGGTATAACCAGGGCTTCTTTCTTCTCGTAAGTGGCAATGGACCCTCTTGTGAACATGCCGGGCTTCAGCAACTCGTCCTTATTATCGATCTCCACTTTTACGGTCTGTGTCCTCGACCTGCCTTCTATTATAGGAGAGACCCTGTCTATGGCGCCCGAATAGGATTTGTTCGGGTACGCGTCGACGAAGACTTCCACTTTCTGCCCCAGCGCCACCTTCGGGGAGTCCTTCTCGATGACATTGAACTCTGCATAAACTTTATCCAGACTTACGAATGTGCCAGCTTTATCGTTAGGCGTAGCGTAACTTCCCGCATCCATCATGCGCGCGCCCAAGAACCCGTTCGATACAGCATATATGTTCGTCTTGTCGAGGTCGCTCTTAGCGGATTCGTATTCAAGCTTTGCCTGTTCGAGCTTCGTAGTGTTTATCGCGCCCAGATCGAAGAGCTGCTGATTCTTCTTCAATTCTATTTCGCTGTATTTCAATTTTAACAGCCCGTCCTTCTGCACAAGGCTGGCTATGATATCGCCCTCTTGTATCTTTTCACCTTCCTCAAAGTTGAAACTCTCTATAACGCCGGAAACCTGGAATTTAAGGTCGACCTCTTTGAATCCTTTTATATTCCCCATCACCGGAAGAGTGTCTTTGAAGTCCACTTTCTTCGTCTTATAAGCCTTCACGGGCGCGGTCTCTTCCTCGAAGGTGATGGCCGGAGCCTTTTTCCCGATATCCGGTTTTTTCTTGAAAAGCACCCTCTGTATGTTCCCGGTCGTCCTGATGAGGACCGCCCCGACGATCAATATCGCGAAAAATATGAGGACGGTCTTCCTATTGAACTTGATCTTTTTGAAGTCTATCATCTTGATCTTCATATATTGTCTCACCCCTTATTTTTGACGGTGCGAATGTTTCTTCTCTATTCAGCCCCTTTGTCTTCTCCGTCGCCCTCAAAATATTCATCAACCCCTATAGCTTTGTTCAGGCTCGCGACCGCAAGAAAGCAGTCGGTCACCGCCTGGACATACCCAAACTTTTCCTGCGCCAATTTTATCGAACTTTCTATGATGGTGGAATCGGGCAGTTCGTCCAACCCCCTCTTCAACTTATTCACTTCGAGGTCCTTCTCCTGGTACATGACTTTATTCGTAGCGGTGTCGAGCTGCAGTATAGCCTTCTCATATGCGAAACACCCTTCCCTGGCTTCAAGGGTAATGTCCTGCCGGATCTTTACAAGCTCCTGCCTGGACCTGTCAAAATCTATCTCCGCGGATATCTTATCGGAATAGACCTTCAGGTTATCCAAGAAATTGAATTTGTAGGTCTGGGTAGTGGCTTCTGTGCCCTGGTACGCGCTCACGACAGGCGTCCACTGTTCTTTCGTCCACGAGTATTCCGCCGTAGAACCCCAGAAAGGTATCGACCCTTTTACTCCGGCATACCATTGCTGCTCCATCTTCTGGTCCTGGTCGTAACCTCCACCGGCCGTCGGGCCCAATCTATCCTGCGAAGCAAATTCTTCTTTTGCCAGCCCCCAATTACCCATGAGATCCAGCTTTAGACGCCCTTTCGCTCTCGCTATATACTTCTCATAATTATAATAGGCTATCATGAGTTCGTTTATCTTCATCTCAGGCCTGTTCATGAGCGCGGCTTTTAATACCCTCTCATATTCTACGTCGATCTTTTTGAACTTGCCTTTGGGTTGTATATTCAGGTTCTCTTTGTAATCGACGTTCATCGCCTGCTTTAATATCAATTCCGCTACGGCCTCGTCGCCGTCCGCTGACGCGAGCTGGAACTTCACCTGGCCTACCTGGGAACTGACGTTAAGGACTTCCAGCTTGGGTATAATATTGACTTCAGCCTGTCTATTGACCATGTCATATATTTTAGCGACCTCTCCGGAAAGTTCCTGCTGGAGCTTAAGGTTCTCGCGTGATTTCAGAAGAGTGTAGTAGCCTTTCTTGACCTGAAGGACCAGTTCGTTGCGTATCCTCGCGTAATCGGTCTTTACGACCTCCAGGTTAACCTCTGCCTGCTTCATCGTATAATACAATTCTCCGCCATGATATACAGGCTGCTGCCCTTCCAGATATTGTTTTCTTCCGGTATATTCCCTCGCCTGGACGCGCCCGGAATATTCTTCGAATCTTATCCCGACTGTAGGGAGCATGTTGCGCCGGGCCTCCCACAATCTCTGGTCCGCCAGCTTTATGCTCTTTTGCGCGACCTGCAGCGGGATGTGGTTCTTCACGGCGATGTCGATGCAGTCTTTCATGGTCAGCATGGCAGAGAAGCCTTTGGCAAGAGGCGCCGTCACGGCCGTATCTTCGTCATCTGCGATCTTCGCTGCAAGTCTTGCCTTGGCGTCATTGATAGCTTTTTCGAGCGAGCGGTTCTTCGGGTCGAGGGTGAGAGCTGTCGACCATTGCTGGATAGCGGCATCATATTTTTTTGCCGCAAAATAGAATTTTCCGCTCTGTATGAGCGTCTTCTCCAATTTATCGGTATTGGAATTAGAATATGTGCGTGTAACTTCCTGCGCGGATAGATCCGCTACGGCAAGAAATATTAACGCTATCAGCAGAGCATATCTGATCTTCTTGATGGTAGGACTCATGCCTTTTCTTCTACAGCCCCTTCCGATTGGATGTGCCGTGTCTTCTTCCTGTACTCGCGCATGTAGTCTCTCATATAAGCCCTGTGGCGGTCGCGGTGTTCTTCCCTGTAAAGCTTGAGATATTCCTGATGGCGCTTGCGCCATTGGAGAGACCTTTGACGGCACGTCTCTTTCCAGGACGAATCCTGGCTCTCTTTATATTTGAAATAATTCGGATTGCTGCCGCGCCATTTTTTCATATTATCGAGCTGGCGCTGGTACTGGCACTCGAGCGAAGAACAAACATTCTGGTTGGGGCGGTATTTATTCGGCAGGAAAGGCTTACCGCAATACTTACACGATCTTTCTTCAGGCATAGATCCCTCTCTCCTTTATTTTGAATTCCGTTCTTTCACGCTTTTAAGAATATTTCTCTTATTGCCAGCGAGGCCGCGCCCAGGCTCACTCCTTCTTCTCCGAGCATACTCGGAATGATCCTTACAAGGCTCGCCTGTTTATTGAATGCGAATTTTTTTATGGCGTTCTTTATGGGATTCAAGATTATATCCCCCGCCTTCTCTATGCTCCCCCCCACTACGACGACTTCGGGGTCAAAAAGGTTCACAAGGTACGCCGTTCGTATGCCGAGATTTATGCCGGCATTCTTTATTATATCGAGAGCTATCTCGTCGTTCTGCCTTGCAGCTTCTATGACGACCTGCTTCGTAACATTCTCTATGTGTCCCGAGGCGAGGGCTACCATCTTTGTTCCGATGCCTCTTGCGATCTCGCGCTTCGCGGCCTGTATTATCCCCAGCTCTATACACCACGGCCTAAGATACTGCGACTCTTTGAAGAAGACACTGTCTTCTTCTTTTGAAATACGCTCGTTGAACGCATGCATCTCGCCCGCAGAACCTCCGGCGCCGAAATATATATCGCCCCTCACCACTATGCCGCATCCCACGTCGGAGTACATATATAACATATCTTCGACATCGGCCTCGGGATTAAGTTTTTTCTCTCCGAACGCGGCGCAAGCGGCGTCGCTTCCGGCGTAAGTCTCTATACCTGTCTTCTTCTCTATCTCTCCTGTAAAAGAAAGAAAATTATTTCCGGCTATCCCAAGCCCTATGGCCCTTATATCCGGTTTATTTATATTCGATTCTTTTATGATCTTCTCTATCAGCGCGACTGCGCCATCCACCACTTCCTTCAAGGCGCCTGCCGGCTTTGGAACTTTTCCTTTTGCTATGACCTGTGCAGCAAGGTTCGTCACGACAGCAGATAGTTCTATGGTGTTCACGTCGACGCCGATTACATATCCGCCGGTAGCGTTGAACTCAACGAGCTCAGGCCTCCTGCCTCCGGTCGATACGTCAAAACCTTTTTCGTGCACGAACTTTTTATCTATATAGTTTTTGATATAATTTGATGTAGATACCATATTAATATCGGTGATATGCGAAATGTCGGTGCGGGATATCGGGCCTTTCTTTTTGATGAGCTCCAATATCATGAGATTTTTTCTCTCTTTATCGTTCAAGGTGTGATAGCTGAATAGACCGTCTCGCTTTGTTTCCATTTTCCTAACTCCTTTTTATAAACATCCTGTCAGAATATTGTTGGAATCCGTACAAGAAGCGAACTGGCTTTATAGTGGTCTATAAAGTAATGTTAGTAACTAACTTTTGGACAAAGTATACCTAATAATCAATAGAAAGTCAATGGCACGCGGGAAAAAAGTTT
>JBAYFK010000030.1:0-11303 GCA_041667225.1 Candidatus Omnitrophota bacterium | reverse complement strand
GACCTGAAGAACGGGACCCGCGATTGGTCGGATCCGTCCACGTGGCCTCTGGGCATACCGCCGAATTTCAGCACGGTTTCGCCGTCGTTTACGATAAAAGATGAAACACAGAATGAACCGAATGGTTACATACCGAAGTGGCAGCAGGACTAAACCAACTATATCGTTACAAAATAAAAGAGCCTAGTTTTTCAACTAGGCTCTTTTATTTGTTAGCTTACAGCTACTATTATAGTTTTACTACGTTAGTGGCTTGTTCGCCTTTCGGTCCTGTGGTGATCTCGAATTCGACCTCCTGGCCCTCTTTTAAAGACTTGAAACCTTCTCCCTGTATCACGCTATGATGTACGAATACATCTTTGCCTTCCTCAGGTGTGATAAATCCATAGCCTTTAGCGTCATTGAACCATTTCACTTTACCTTTTGCCATTGCAACTTCCCCCTTTCCTTCTAGATTAATAGCCAGTCAAGAAGGACACAAAAAATGCCGCAAAGTTAGCAATCTTCAACTTGTGCGGCTAAAGATACCTTCTCAACTCTTATACTACCGAGTTCAAGTATACGCGTATCAGGCGCTTTTGTCAACTAATATTTTAAAATAGTTCCGTATAAAAGAGCTTACATTGCGGGAGATGCTGTCGAAGTCTTTATTCTCCATCCACTCTTTCTTAAAAATACTGGCGCCGAAGCTCACTGCATTCGCGCCGTTCGCAAAGTAATCTTTCATATTTTCAGGAGTGACGCCGCTACAAGCCAATAATTGGATATCTTTGAACGGCCCTCTTATCTCTTTAAAATAACCCGGCCCGAAGTATTTCGCCGGAAATACTTTGACCATGGTAGCTCCGGCTTGCCATGCATTCGATATCTCCTGCGGCGTCAGCGCCCCAGGAAAGACCGGTATCTTATTTTTTACACAGTACTCCACTCCTTCGCGGAATAAGACGGGCATTACTATGAATGTGGCCCCGGCGTCAAGAGCGCTATGCAGCTCGTCCATCGTGAGCACGGTACCTGCCCCAACAGTAAGATGGGAACGGGCCTCTTTAACCATTTCGCGTATCTGGAGGTGCGCATTATCGGTATTCATGGTGATCTCGATCGTCTCGAGACCTGCTGAAATGACCGCTCCGGTAAGGGGCGCTATCGATTCAGGTTTAGCGCCGCGAAGTATTCCTATGACCGGCAACTTTTTGAATTTTGCTATATCCATTAATCTTCGTCTACCCTGAGAAGGCTTTCGTAAAATTCCCGGTAGTTATCTTTCTTGTCGCTTTTACGAAGCGCTATAGCTGCGCGCGGATGTTCGTCAAGGATACCGGTGATCATGTGCGGTATGATATATCCCCACTCTATCTTATCGCGGAGCGGAATGAACTCTTTCGAAATGACGTCAAGTATGGGCCTGATATCGAACTTGGGATTCTTCAGAAATCCTAGGATAAGCTCGATGGGGCAATTACCTGCGGCGCGGCCGATGCCATAGATGGTACCATCTACATAGTTGGCATCATGGATGATCGCTTCTATCGTATTACCAAAAGCAAGCTGCTGGTTATTATGCGCATGCATACCGACTTCTTTCGTCTTGACGAAGTTTTTAAGTTTCTTAACAAGAAATTCTGTGGTCTCCTGATACAAAGCGCCGAAACTGTCAACTATGTATATGACGTTGGCCTTCGACTCCTCTTCAAGCTGCTGGAGGGCTTCGTTCAATTCGTTATCGAGCGCCTTCGAAATGGCCATGATATTGCAGGTCGTCTCATATCCTTTATCGGCAAAGTGGTTTATAAGATAGATGGCCTTATCAATATCCTTCACGTATGATGCTACCCGTATCATAGCTACGGGGCTGTCTTTCCTCGGTTTTACGTCTTTTTCATCGACACGGTCTACATCGACCATGACGGATATCTTGGTATTCGATTCGATCCCCTCGGTAACACGCTTGATATCGTCATCGTCGCAGAATTTCCATCTTCCGAACTCTTTTTCCGAGAACAGCTTCTTCGAATTCTTGTAGCCTATCTCCATGTAATCTACGCCTGCATCGGAAAGGGCCTTATATACAGCTCGGACAAAGCGTATGTCAAAGTCATGGTTATTAATAAGCCCGCCGTCGCGTATGGTGCAATCGAGTACCTTTATCTTTTCTCTGAACATTATTAAACCCCCTTTAATTATGTGGTCACCGTTCGTGCAAAAGGATACATAGATTACAATATAAGGCCTGAGATGTCAAGCTGTTAGCTCTTTGAAGCTACATATTCAAGGATGATGTCGGCCTGCTTGGCCGCCGCCACGTTCACGCGCGGGGATAATGCCGGTTTACTGCATATGTCCGATCGCAAATCCCCTATCATGACCAGGTTCTCCTTCAAACGGCGCACCTGTATATCATCGCTTGAACCGAAACCTCCGAGTCCCGATACTGTAACGATGAACTTGCCCAGTTTGAGGAGCTCGCCGATAAGCATGCTCTTGGTCTCCGCCCTGTCGAGGCATTCGGCCACTACATCGCAGGAATTGAAGATATCTTTGACGTCATCTTTTTCGATCTTCCGGTTTATGATAGTAAGCTCAAGGCCCGGAATGATCCTGTCCAGATTTTTCTTGAGCGCTTCTACCTTATTCATCCCTATCTGGTCGTAAAAATAGAACTGCCTGTCCAAGTTCGAAGGGTCTATGATGTCAAAATCCACTATTGTGAGCTTTCTGAAACCGACCCGTATCAGATTGAGGGCGCAGTTGGAACCGAGCCCCCCGGCTCCGGCGATCCCGATCCTGGCGCTCTGTACCTTATTGAAATTATCCTGCCCCAATTTTTTTACTATATTCGCTTCGAACGCATTCGTCATATCTCCATCCAATCCTTAAAGACCGGCTGATAGCCCTTTTTCTCCAGCATCGCCCTTATCTCGTCGACGCTCCTCCTGTCGGATATCTCGAACTGGGGAGCGCGGCCGTTCTCATCAGCTTTTATGGAATGCCCTCCTACGCATGTGGTCGAACCAGCCGACATACGGGTGACGCCTATAGGAAGTATATTCTCCCTGAATCCGGGATCTTCGCGGGTCGAGACGGATATGGATAGTCTCGGAAGGAATATCCTGAGAGCCGTGATCGTCTGTACTATATCGCTATCGGACACTTCAACCATAGGGCTGAAAGCTCCGGCATTAGGCCTTATCCTGGGGATGGAGGCGCCTATATCTACACCGGGGAACTTGTCCATAAGATATCTGGCGTGCAGCCCCATCAGAAATACCTCTCTTCTCCAGTCGCCCAGCCCGAACAGCGTACCTATGCTGACATTCCTGAACCCGGCGGCAGCCCCCCTCTCGGGAGCGTCCAGCCTGAATTTGTAATCTCTCTTCGGGCCTGCAGGATGTACCGAGCTGTAAATATCCTCGTCATAGACTTCCTGGTATATCGTGAGACCGTCAACGCCCTCACGCGCAAGTTCGGCATACTCATCTTCCGTAAGCGCATATATC
Source organism: Candidatus Omnitrophota bacterium (assembly GCA_041667225.1). Lineage (GTDB taxonomy): Bacteria > Omnitrophota > Gorgyraeia > 2-01-FULL-45-10 > 2-01-FULL-45-10 > JBAYFK01. Next base: position 7,806 of record JBAYFK010000030.1, on the reverse strand, counting down.
TCTATAGAGATGGAATCAAAATATTTTTTTAAGGCTTTGACGCAGCTTTTTATATAACTGACGGGGCTCTTCTCTCTCGAATCGCCCGTCAGCACAAGGATATGCTTAAGCCCCGTGGATGAGATGAGGCGCGCCTCTTTCTCGACCTCCTCGACGCTGAGGCGTTTCCTCTCAAGAGTGTTCGCGGAATTGAACCCGCAGTAGACGCATCCGTTATCGCAGTAATTTGACAGGTATAAAGGCGTGTAAAGCTGTACGGTCCTGCCAAAGTACCTTAAAGTGAGTTCCCGCGAACGCCCGGCCATCTCTTCAAGGCTGCCTTGCGCACCCTGTGACAATAGAGAAGCGAATTGTCCGTCGGTAACTTCATCTGCGCGAAGAGCTTTCCTCAACAGTTCCGGCGGAACATTTTTAAAAATTTGCGCCTGGCCGCGGCCCTTATATGCTGAGATCGTACCGTAAAAACTCATCCCTCGTTAACTGTCCTTTCTTAAAAATCCCGTCAGCGGCGAAGAAGCGTTCGCTTCTCCGGGCGCCTCTGCAGGTATCCCTGAAAGATATGCCAACCTTCCCGCGCTGACAGCCAAAGCGAATGCCTTAGCCATATTCACGGGGTCTTCCGCTATAGCAAGCGCGGTATTCACCAGGACCGCAGCGCACCCGAGTTCCATGCACTGGCATGCGTCGGAAGGCTTGCCTAGCCCTGCGTCGACAATGACGGGTAATTTTATCTCGCGCACCATTATCGAGACGAGCTCTCTGGTCCTGAGGCCCATATTACTGCCTATGGGCGAACCGAGCGGCATGACAGCCGCGGCTCCGGCATCGACGAGCCTGCGCGCTACCGAAAGGTCCGGGTTCATATAAGGCAGTACGGTGAATCCTTCTTTAGCGAGGATCTCCGTCGCCTTCAACGTTTCTATATTATCGGGAAGCAGGTACCTGTTATCCTGTATTACCTCTATCTTCACCCAGCTGCCGGCCCCGCTCGCTTTTGCGAGGCGTGCTATCCTTACAGCTTCATCCGCGTTCCTGGCCCCTGATGTATTCGGCATTACAATGCACCCTGCGGGTATATGATCCATGATGTTGTCCGTCTTAGATCCAGCATCGACCCTTCTTAAAGCTACAGTCGCCACTTCAGCCCGCGCCCCTTCCAGTACCTGCCGCATAATGGAGTAACTGGAAAATTTCCCGGTCCCTATAAATAGCCTGTTCGCTATCCTTTTCCCGCCTATGATGAGCACGTCTTCCACAGTTATCCTCCTCCTACGAAAGAGACGATCTCTACATTGTCGCTCTCATTTAAAATGATCTTCTGCCATTCCTCCTTTGGAACTATCCTGAAATTATGCTCAACCACTATCCTGTCCGCAACCAGGCCCTTCCCGGAAACGAGCTCCGATATGTTGGATCTCCCGCCGATCTCTTCGTCTTTACCGTTTATCTTTATCTTCACGGATCGCTCCTGCCTTTTGCCTGTTAAGTTTCTCTTTAAATTCTTTTACGCGCGACACGACATCACGCGACTCCGTTATCCCCCTGATCAAGGCTATGTTCTTCACCCCTTTGGCAAGGAGCGCATCTACATTCGACAGGTTTATGCCGCCGATAAAAAAAACTCTCTTACGCGCGGCCTTAAGCACTTTCTCCACATCACCTGTGCCGATAAAATAATCCTTTGTTTTTGTGAAAAAAACCGGCCCGAACGCTATGTAATCGACGTCCTGGCCGTTCGCCTTCTCGAATTGATCGAGAGAATGTGTGGATACGCCTATTATGCCGCTGCTACCCAATATCTTTCGCGCTTCATCTATGGAATATTTTGCCATGTCTTCCTGCCCCAGATGAACGCCGTCGGCGCCGGCTTCTTTCGCAAGAAGAGGATCATCATTGACTATGAATGCGACACCTCGTTCCCTGCAGATCCGGGATAGCTCACGGCCCATATTCACAAGAGTTTCCCTGGGCTTATCTTTTTCCCGCATCTGTATGATGTCGACGCCGCCTAAGGCCGCATATCCGGCTATCTCAAGCGCAGATCTTCCATTGCAGCACTCTTCGCTTATCACCAGGTACAGGCTATTTTCCATTATCTTGCTCATCATGACCCCTATAAACAAAAAACCCTTATGCCGACGCATAAGGGCCAAATGATCTTTCGCTCGATCCCTACGCTGGCATTATCCAGATCAGGTTCCTAGGGTAATCTGCTTCGCGCAAAACTCTCAGGCCGCGTTACGGCCTCCCCTTTTATATAAAGTACTACTTATAGGCAGAAAAGTCAAAAGAAATCACGGCGCTGATCATTTATTCCCTAAATTGAAATTTATATAGGCACCTATGACAAAAACTATGATCAAAGCTATGGCGTAGCCGCTTAAACCGATCCTTGTCTTCTTCCTCGGCTTCATTATTATCGCGGAAGCCACTATGGCGGTCATCAATATGACGATAAATGCGGTGAAGATATGGTGTTGGGATAAAGTTTCAAATATAGGCGACTTCCTGTAGAGCAGGTCATTGATGAATATGATCGTTATGTTGAAGAGGTTCGAACCGACCATATTCGCCACTGCCAGTTCTTTCGCGCCCAAACGCAGGGCGGCTATCGAAACCGTGATCTCCGGTAAGGTGGTGGCGAAACCGAGAAATAGACTGCCCACAAAATTTTGCCCCAAGTCCATCAGGCGAGCCATCTCTTCTCCCAGATAGGCAAGCCATATCCCGGCTCCGGCGATGAAAATGGCCGCGATCGCGTAACGCAGGATCGCCGTATTTAGAGATATCTTATCGTATTTAAATACGATATCTTCTTCTTTATGCAATTCGTCTGATATCTTTTTTTGTTTTTGCTCGTACTTAAAGATCATCCTTACCAGAAAAAGATACGCGGCGAATATAAGGATGCTGTATATACTGACATTCGCGATACTGATATCCGGTAAATGAGGCGTTAAAAATATCCCGACGGCGGCGATCGATAAAGGTATCAGGCTGAAGCAGGCGGTAAGGAGCTGCCCTGTAGAGACAGCGCTCAGTAAAGGTCCACCCTTATGCAAAAGATCGAGCGTCACGATATTCACAAGATTATACGAGTTCGCTCCGAACAAATTTCCAACAGAGAGGTCGGGAGCATTGACAAATACTGTGCTTCCTACACCGGTAAAAAGCTCGGGCAGGCTTGTGGCTATCGATACCAATATGACCCCGATCCAGAGCCCGCTCAGGCCCGTCTTCTCAGCTATAGCATCCCCATATCTCGCTACTCTTTTACCAAAATATAATATTACCGCCGCGCAAACGGCAAATTTTAAAAATACTATTATCATTTTTTCTCCGTTTTGTTAACTACTTGAGACCCGAGATATATCAATCCGAGGATTATCGCTCCCATAGCTATCCATAATATATACGGTTTATCCTCGGTCCAGGGCAACAGCTCTTTATAGGGCTCGTAATTGACGTTACGTACCTGCCCAGCCAGAGACCCTTTCCCAAAACTTTCGATCGTCTTCCCTTTGATCACGGCGCCCAAGTCGTAATTTAACGCTTTTGCCGAGCGGTTGCCGTATAAGAGCTTATATTCTACGCCCTGCTCGGGTATGATCACCAGATACCTCTTCAGAGAATATCCGGTCAGGGAGACGAGTGAGATCGGCTTATTGTCGCCGTTGAAGACTTTTACCTTTATGTACCGAGCCTTCGCTTTGCCAAGTTTGATCGTCGTCTTAGTTTCGACCTGGTCGTCTACGGCGATCGAGAATATCACGTCACGGGCAAGTTTATTCCATTTTTTCAGGTCGTTACTGCCTTCGATCTCGACCCTCCTGAAAAAGTTGGACCCGTCTACGGCGATATCAATGCGGGATAACGGAATATTCTTAGAGCCCAGATCGGCTATGCTCTCCACGCTCTTCGACGCCGCATCGGTCTCGGTCTTGATGAGGGTGGCGCTAAAAGAGTACTCCTCCGGCGCAGCTTCCACCGTTCTGAATATATCGAGAGACTTTAATTCAACGGGTTCTTTATCTTGATCGTGCGGCACTATGACACGGACAAATTTAAATACTTTCTGCGGAACGCGCATCGCAAGATTCTCTTCCGTGTATGTGCCGAACCCGTACCCGTAATATGATTCGTGCGTATATTGCTCAAAAAAAGTGTGGGTCATCTGGAACGCAAAAGAATATACTACTATCCCCTTCCTTATCACTTCCCAGTTCCTGTTGTCGTTCGAGCCTTCCACGGTTATCTTCCTCGCGAAATTGTTGCTTGCCGGGACAACCTTGAGATAATTGAAGGGCTTGAGCGGCTCTTTGAGTTCTACGGTGATGACGCTCTCCGTCTGGCCGATATCGTTCGAAATAACATTGAGCGCGAGCTTCTGCCCCGTCGGCATATCTCCGTGGATGATGACGTCATACGGGTGCTCCTGGCCTTTGGGGTCCAGCACTCTTAGATCGCCAAGATCTTCCCTGGCGGAATCATAGACCTCTTTATCCAGCAGTACCGCGGCCGCTTTCTTCGAATAGTCTGTAATGAGTATCTGCTTCTCGAACTCCCAATATTTAGCCGTTATATCACATAATAGCGGCGAGGCTGAAATGAAGAGAACCGCAAAAGTGAGCGCCGCGCTAATACGTCTTAACATGCATTCCTCCGTTCTTACGATCCTATTAACTGCCTTTCAGCGCAAAATCGCGGATCACGTCTTTATATTTTTGATAGAATAGAGACGCTACTATCAAGACCACCCCCAATGTCATGAAAGAGATGATACGGTATATCTTATCGAGCTGCGAAAGGTCGAACAAGAAAATCTTGAATATCGCTGCCCCGAACAATACCAGCCCCATGACGCGCAGAGCGCGGAATTTCCTGTACATTCCTGCCGCAACTATCACGAAAGCATACGCGACCCATAAGAGCGACAACACCAGCTCCCTTGCGCTGAAGAGTTTAGAATATTCGACGTTGAAGAGCAGCCTCGTATTAGTGACCTTGCCCATGACCACTTCGGGTAGAGACATGACCTTGAGCTGGGTGAGATGCGCAAAATATGTGTTCGCTTCGACAGAAAATTGCACCACCAGGACGAAGTTGGCCAATATGACCAGGAAAGCCGCCGCTGACTTTTCTCCTCCGGTGAGCTCGGACTTATTCCTTTTATACAATAAGGCCGTCAGGAATATGATAAGGACGACGGCCAGATGAGTGAACATCCTCTCATTAAAGATAAAAACGTTCTTCGCATATTCGCCGGCGGCGTAAGAATAATCGAAGAGCATCGCTTTTATGAGGCTAACGGCGCCTATGACGAGCCCGGCTCTTCTTATATCTTTTAGCCCTAGCTTGAAACCCATCCATATAAGCACGATCGCTTCTATAGCCCAACTGATGGCGATCCAGTTCGATCTCATCTGGACAGGTATCGTTATGGTAACAAAGATGACCGCCAGGGCGACGTAACTCAATATGATCGGCCGGTCTTCGCTGCACCGCCTCAACGCGCTATAGGAATAGGCGATATAAAGACACCCTAATGTTATAGGTAAGAGCCCGGGTAACGAGCCCGCGAATGGTTTCAAGATCATATATAGCCCCAGGAAATATGCCACACCATTCAAAAGCACCAGAACGATATCCACCTTATCCGACCTTTCCCGGTGCATCAGGTTGCGGAAAATAGAGAGGATACAGAATATGCCGTAAAATGCGGTCATGAACAGGGCGGCAAAGAGCCATTGGTCCTGCTTATAGTGATCCATATGCCAATTATAGTACACTGCCTGCGTCAGGAAGAATGAAGCTATGTTAAGAACACCCCATTTTTTATAGATACTTATGAATAATATGCCTAAATCCAGCAGGACTACATAGGAAAAGAGTATGGAAGGGGCGATCTTGTCCGGGCCCAGGAGAAAAGGCGTCAGAAATCCTCCCAGCACCCCTATAACCGCGGAACTGAGCCAGTCTGTGCGCGTAGACCAGAATCCGCAATATAATGTTACGGCGCTCATGAATATCAGCGCCGGGAATACTCCTATAAGGTTGTAAAAACCGAAAGCCGCGAATATGGATAGATATAGAACGCCTATACCTCCTCCATGAAGCCCTTGGGAAATGACGGTGTAGTCCTTACGTCTTGCGACTTCGCTTCCGGCCAAAAGTCCGAAACCGGCTATGAGCCCTATGATCACCCGCCCCAATTCGCCGATCCAGCGGTTGTCGAATGCATATTTCAGGAAGAACGCCACTCCAAGGAATATGGCAATGATGCCTATACGGTTAAGCCAGACCAGCCCTATCGTCGACTCTATGTCCTTACGCTCTTCCGTCTTCGGCCGCGCCTGCTCTACTTGCGGTTTTTCCTGCGGATTTTCACTCTTCTCTACGCCGATAGCGGCTGACTTTTCGGACGGGGTGGCAGCGATACCGATATGCTTCTCGATCTTATCTAGGCGTTCGAAGATCTTACGGAACTCTTCGCCAATATCCTTGGCCGAAAGCTGTGTACCGCATTTCAAACAGACTTTCCAAGTATCATCATACTCTTTATTGCACTTTGGGCAGATCTTCATTCTCTATCTCCTCATTTCGCAATATAGATAACGAGTGACGTACCTTTTATATGTCTTATATTTTTTAAAGCGGCGTTAGAAACATAAAGAGAGTTCAGCGCTTTCGCGACATCTCCCCATACCCATGAATAGTCATGCCATAATATTATGCCCTTACCGCCCTTCAGCAGCTTAAGAACTTTAGCGGTATCGTTAAGTATGTAATCATACGTATGCGCTCCGTCGATGAAAACGAGGTCCATAGAGTTGTTGTACGGTGTAAAATCGAACGTGGCGCTGTCCCCTGTAAGCTGGACTATCTTTTTCTCAAATTCGGTCCCATGGAACCGTACGCCGGTCTTGACCTTATCGACAAAGCTTTCATCGTTCGCAAGAGCTGATGAGCGTATAGCGGGTTTATCCGTCTGAGGAAGGTCGAGAGTATAGATGACGGAGTCTTTTGGGCTGTTGGCGGCGAGGTTCAATGTGGTTCGGCCGTCATATGTCCCTATCTCTAATATTTTTTTTGGAGAATATTTACGGATCAGCCTGTTTATGATGGCGAGCTCGAGAAGAGTAACGTTGCCGTCTTTCCATGGCATCTCTCTAAGCTCTATCGGTATTGTGTCTTCAGCAACATCCGCGATGTCGACCGTTGGGATTGTAAGGCGTATCTCCGGATGCCTGAGCTCTTTGAACTTCTGATATCCAAAGATCTCGCACATATTCGATACGAGCTTGCGGTTCTTCTTGAAGATGTATCCTATCGTAAGAACATACAGGCTGTTTGCCAGCGCAAATATGTACATCAAAAATCTTCGCATGATTATGATAATATATTAAATGAGGCGGAGAGTCAAATTGTTTTGTATCATTAGCGGCTTTGTACGCAAATTACCTTCCAATGCGGATATGGGCCAGGGGGCTTTGCCCCAATGTTTTACGGGTCCTGCCGCTCGGTACCCTTTTCTTTCTAAAGCTCGCGTGGGGTAGACAAACCACGCAGAAAATCTGACGGGTCACATAATAAACCCCATCCCACGCTCGCTTAGTGTAGAAAAGAGCACCTTCGCGTCACCCGTAAAAATATATGCTCGCCATTACTGGATATGCCACCTCAGATGGCGGAACTTTTGCGGTCCATCTGGAGCGACTTTTAAAATTTACGATACATTGGGGCGATATAGGCTTTACCATCGTAAATTTTACAACAGCAAATTTAGATGCCTAATCTAAATTTGCG
>JBAYFK010000029.1:0-11607 GCA_041667225.1 Candidatus Omnitrophota bacterium | reverse complement strand
CTAAAAGGAGACGGACTATGTACTTAGCTGTGATTGGAGCTGTGATCGGGGGTACAATAGGTATTATAGGCGGTATAGTCGGGACATATTTCAGCATAAAGAATACCGGAGGCCCGAAAGAGAGAGCATTTATGATACGATGCGCCGTCGTGATGTGGGTAGGCGCCATAGCTTTCATCGTATTATTGTTCGCGTTACCTCAGCCTTATTCATCGTTAATGTGGGTAGTTTACGGCGTTGCCTTACCTCTCTTTATAGTATTAGGTAATAAGATACAGGCGAAGATACGTAACGAAGAGAAGTCATCTCGGAAAATATAGATATCCATTATGGACAAAAGGAGGTCAAGATGGAAGAGAAGCAGATAGGAATGGTTGATCATTTTTTCGATAAAATAAGCGTGAGCATGATCAAGCTTACAGACGAGCTTAAGGTCGGAGATAAGATCCATATAAAGAGTAAGGGTGCCGATCTCGTCCAGGATGTAACGTCTATGCAGATCGATCGTATCCCCGCAGAGCAGGCTAAGGCCGGCGATCTCATCAGCATAAAGGTGGATCAGAAGGTCCGTTCGGGCGACGCGGTTTATAAGGTCGTCTAGAAATAGGCGTCCGAGAGAAAGGTTTAAGAATGGCAAAATTCTTGATCAAGTGGGTTATATATACATTATCGCTATTTGCGGTCTCGCATATTGTAGCGGGCATAACCATCGCAAATTGGGAAACGACCATAGTAGCTGCGCTTGTTCTCGGCCTTATCAATACGTTCATAAGGCCGTTCTTTATCATATTCACGCTGCCTTTGAATGTTTTATCTATGGGCATTCTCACGTTATTCATTAATGGCTTCATGTTCTATATGGCGGCGCATTTTGTCAAAGGATTCAGCGTGGCCGGTTTCTGGAACGCTTTTTGGGCAGCGATACTTTTCAGCATAATTACTTCAGTGCTTAACGTGTTTTTTTCGAGAAAAAATTATTATTAGGCGTGAAAGGTAATATGGGAGCCAGGAATTTTATTGCAGCGGCCATTATAGCGTCCGTGTTGATGGGTCAAGCCAGCTGTTTTGCCGACTTTTATCAGGACGTGGAAGATAAATTGCGCTATGGCGACACGGAGGGCGCCGAAGCTATCCTGAAGAAGCGCCTCGCCGTCAATAGCCGCGATACTATGGCTGCTTACATGCTCGGAAGCATATACCTCGAGAATGGGGACAAGAAGAGCGCCCTTAAGTATCTCAACATAGCCGTATCCCTAAATCCTGAATACCCGGTCCCGCATTTTTATTTGGGCAAGATATACTTCAGCTTAAGCGACTTTGATAAGGCTAGGGAGGAATTCTCTGCGTTTCGGCAGATGGCCATGCTTCTTTCGGCTGAAGACGAAGAATCCAGGACCTTCTATGTTGACGCGCTCTATTCCATTGCGGAATCATACTATATGCTAAAGGAGTACGAAGATTATAAGGGTGTTATCGACGAGATATTGCAGCATGACCCAAAAGATGCGACGGCGCATTATAATCTCGGGGTCTATTTTTATGTAGCGAAGCACGACCGGCCGAAAGCGTACAATGAATTTGTCAGGGCGATCGAGTTCGGAGGGGCTAGCGATATATCGGAAAAGAGTAAATATGCGGTCGAATTCATGAGGAATAATCCCGACCCACGCGTAGAGCCGGATTTTTCATTCCTTGGCCATGAGTGACCTATGCCAAGAAAGGGAGTAGAAGATGAAATTGATCGCGAACCTGTTCTGCAGGCGCAGGGTTAAGTTAGAGGTAAGAATAAAGAGATGGGTTATGAGGGTGCTGAAAAGTTTACATATGGTCCGGTAATGAACAAAACTGTTAGAGGTGAGGGGCGATGAAAAGAATAGTAACTGTTGTGATGTTGTCTTGTTCTATGTTTGCAGCGGCGGCCGGAGATGTGTTTGCCTTTCGCGATTCTCGCGAATCTTCATATACGCCGAGAGTGGAGTATATGAACCCGGCCAACGGCGCTGTTGTTGAGATGGCCGGAAGGAGCTCTATCGTATTCAGCTGGAAGATGGTACCCATACCTTCGGGCGGGAGAGATTCGTACAGGTTCACTCTGTATAAGGCTGAGGGTTATGAAGTGGTCGAAAACGCTGTCCTGAACTCCGAAACGTTCTCGTTCGAGGTTCCGGCCGCTAAATTTGAGCCCGGGCAGCGGTATCGCTGGCAGGTGAAACAGCGTGATAGCGACTCCATGCAGTGGAGTGAGTATGATAGTTGGTACTTTAAGATCGCAGAGAACGCTCAGTAGAGGTCAAAGATACGGAGGTTCGAGATGATGGCGAAAATGCCGACTCTTTTTATGGTGGCGCTGCTTTTAATGCTGGCAGCTGTTCCGTCACATTCTCAGGATGATGATCCGTCCGAGGAGATGATGGTGTTTGACGGCAAGGTCGTCTCCGTCGACATTGGAAGATCCACCGTTACGGTGGAGGGCACCGGAACGATGATATTCCCTATATCGGCGAAGACTAAATTGCAGAAAGATGTATATGGTATTAAGTTGTCGGATATCAGGCCCGGTGATTACGTGAATGTAGGATATTATAAAAATGACTCCGGCGACATAAAGTGTGTGAGTCTTTCGGTCGATTATAGCAGTTCTGAATTTTCTCCAGGATAAAGGTGCGCGGAAAACGGAATGAAGAAGAGAGATAAAAGAAGGAAGCAGCCTTCCAATAATTTAATCCGGACCATATCCAAGTCCGGTTATTGCTCACGCAAAGAGGCTCTCAGGCTGGTGCAGGCAAATGCCGTCAAGATAAACGGAAAGCCGGCTCTTGATCCGGGCAGAAAGATGAATCCTTCTGACCGGATAACGGTGAACGGAAGGCCTCTGGCAAAAAAAGAGGCAAGATATATCATAATGAACAAACCGTCCGGTTATGTCACTACCCGGGAAGATGAGCTCGGACGGCCTACAGTCTACGAATTCCTTAAAGATGTCAAGGGCTGGGTATTCCCGGTGGGCCGGCTGGATCTCGATTCCGAAGGGCTTCTGATCTTCACCAATGATACGAAGTTGGGCAGTATATTGACCGAGCCCAGATATGAGGTTGAGCGTACTTACGAGGTGCTTATTGACGGGACGTTAGGCTGTGAAGATATAACTGCGATCTTGAAGGGTGTGGACATAGGTCGCGGACAGACTTCAAGGGCGAAGCATATCAAGATCCTTGGGTCAAGAGATGGTTCGACCCTTGTCGAGATAACTCTTACCGAAGGCAAAAATAGGGAGATCAGGCGACTTTTTGAGTCTTTCGGCAGCAGCGTTAAGAGTCTTAAGCGTATCAGGTTCGGGCCGTTTAAATTGGGCAACTTAAAGCCCGGCAAGTGGATCGAGGTTACGGATATTACGGAAAAGGTAAAAAATTTAGTTATATAATTATATCAGGATATATTTTTTCCTTTTCTATTTTGATCTTCAGGGTTATAATTTTTATGACGATACAGTCGTAAGGAGGGATGTAGAATGAGAAGATTATTGTTAATAGCGGCAGTTCTGGTTTTCGGGGCATCTCTTTCATTTGCTGAAGAGGGGAAAGTCTCCGGCGGAGACTACACTATGAGGGCGGAGGGGCTTGAGTCTATCACCGGTGTGGTGAAACTGGTACAACCGGCAGGCCTGATCAGGCCGAATTCCGTGCTGATCGTCACGGATGAAACGGGCAGAGATCTTTCGATAACGATGCGCCCAAGCGCCGCAGTTTATAAAGGCACCGACGGGAAGATGGTGAGCCTGAAAGAGCTCGTGGCCGGCCAAAGGGTACAGGTTAGCTATTCAGCCATGGGCGGCACCGTATTGAGGGGGGAGGCCGTGAAGATCCTTCAAGCGAAGCAGGCAGGCTCTGCGGCACAGCAGGAGGCTCGGCCGACACAGCAAGCGAATGCAGCAGAGACCGAAGAAGCTGTGAAGTAGATGAAGCATTTGATGTGCATTCTGATAGCTTTCTGTCTGGTCATTGCTGCGGCACATGCCAGTGGCGAGGGCACCGTCGAAAGCCTCAGTCAGTATGAATATTGGGACAGCGGCAGCATTAAAAAACGCGAAGTTTACGATCTTAGGGGTTATTTGCGCCAGAAGGCGAGTTACCGTGAAGATGGGTCGATCGTTAAAGCTGAGACCTTTGACGGCCTTGGCAATAAAACAGAAGAGATCTATTATGATCACAAAGGGCATCTAAGGTACGGTATCGACGGTTGGGCTGCGATGAGGTGGATATATGAAGATAACCGGCTCGTCGCGCAGATCGCGTATGATGACACCGGAAAAGCGATAAAACGGCTGCTATTCAGCCCTTCCGGCAGGCTTATAGCCAGACAGTACAGGGACGAAGAGAATATAGATCCAGCGGAATTTATAAATACGATAGGAATAATACAGAGGAACAATGACTAGGCGGTCGAAGGTAAACATAAGGAGAATAAGATCATGAAAAGGGCTTTTGCTGTGTTGTTCCTGGCAACAGGGCTGTTGTTCTCTCTGTATACGCATTCTCAGGCGTTAGATGAAAAAGAGGTTCTCAAGGCGAAACTTACAGAGCTCAGGAATAAAAAAGCTGAGATGACCAATGAGTATAATGCGCTCCTGCATAAAGCCGCACTTGAGTTCGATGGTCAGATCGCGAAGGTAAAAGAGGATTATCGAAAGGCGCGCGAATCGTGCGTCGGAGACAGGAATACCAGATTCGAGGTGCTGCGTAAAGATTATGAAGGCAGGTTGAAGCCGATGCTCGCAGAAGAAGAGAATCTCGTTGTTCAGATAGGCAGCGATGTGCGGGATGATTTTGCTAAGACTAAGGCTATGAGAAAAACAGGTAAGTAAGGAGGTCTTCCATGTCGCTTGAGATCAATGTACGCAAGAATGAGGACGGTAGCGTAGTCGTTGCGCTGGCCGGACGTCTCGACGGAGAAACGAGCAATTCATTTGAGTCGAAGATGAAACATGTTCTTGATACTTCCGCCAAGGTGCTGATATTGGACATGTCAAGGCTGGATTATATAAGCTCTTCCGGGCTCGGCGTAATATTTCAGGCGAGAAAATCTATAGAGGCCGGCGGCGGGGTCATTCTTTTGGCCAATCTCCAGCCGCAGATAGCCAAGGTATTTGAAATAGTAAAGAGCCTTCCAAAAGAATGTGTATTCGAGAATATGGAGGAGGTTGACAGGTATTTGTCGGCCATGCAGAAGGATGTAATAGAAAAACGGAATAATAAAACTAAGCGGTAGCTGGAATCACGCTGATGGAAAAGGAGCGTTCTATGGAAAAAGATGCTTTGAAAGACAGGATCCTGGATGTTATTAAGGGCGCTCATCTCGCCACGCTTGCCACTATAAGCGAAGGGAAGCCGGCGGCCAGATATATGGTGATACATCAGGATGACGGGCTGAACCTGTACACGGTGACGTTCGCTAATTCCCGCAAGGTAAAACAGATCAGCCAAAATAATAATGTATATGTTCTTATTGGGGGAGAGCCTAAGAACTACCAGGCTCCTTATGTGAACATACAGGCAACGGCGGGGGTTCTCAGTGATCCTGAAACGAAGAAGAGGTGCTGGAGCGAATCGCTTAAAAGTTATTTCTCCGGTCCGGAAGATCCCAATTATGTCGTGATCAAGATCACCTCTCAGGTTATAGAGTATATGGCGCCTAACGCTCACCACCCTGAAACATATACCGTGTAAGGAGACTATGCTGGACGCAATTACATTGATAGGCAGTATTGGGGCATTCTGTACGACGATATCTTTTTTGCCGCAGGTGATAAAGGTAAACCGCACAAAACATGCCAGGGATCTTTCATTGCCGATGTATGTGATATTTTCTATTGGCGTTCTATTCTGGATGTGGTACGGCATCCTTACCGCGAGCCTTCCTATCATCGCGGCTAACGGTGTTACTTTTTTATTCTGCATATATATTCTGGTTATGAAGATCCGTTATAAATAGTTGTCGACAATTAGACGGGAGATGCGTATGAGATATGTGGCTAGGATAGTTTTACTGTCGGGCGCGCTCTTGTTATTCGCCTCCTCTCTGTACGCCATAGCATGGCGTGACGATATAGAGAGCGTAATGAAAGAGGCCGCGGAGAGCCAGACCCCCGTCATGGCGGATTTCTATACCGATTGGTGCGGATGGTGTAAGAAGCTGGACAGTGACACTTTCAGCGATCCAAGGATAGAAGATCTTTCCAGGCAATTCATATGCGTCAAGGTGAATGCGGAAAAGGCCCCAGGGGCGGCTACGCGATATGGGGTAAGAGGATATCCGACCGTCATATTTTTTGATTGTGACGGTAACGTGAAGAATCGTATCGGAGGATATGAAGGGCCTGACCGTTTTGCGTCGGTAATGAGCTCTGTTTTGCAGGCCTCCGAAGGTTCGTCAACAGAACATCTTGCAGCAGCAGTGAATCCAAAGAGACCGTCCTTCAAGTTGGGAGGTATAGTACTTACTCCTAAAGGGCCAAAGGCGATAATAAACAATAATATCGTAAAGGTCGGGGATGCTGTCGGAGGCGCTAAAGTGATTAAGATAGCCAAGGAGAGCGTGGAACTGTCTGTAGACGGGGTCGAGCTGGTACTGAATTTGGAATAATTTCGAATCGGAAGACAGGGAAGAGAGGGGGTGACATTGAACAAAATGATGCTTTTAAAGATCATTAATCCGCTATTATTCATCTCTTTCCTCATACAGGCTGTAACTGGCATTGCGCTCGCCTTCAACCTGGTAGGCCGTATAGAATGGCTTGCAGGTCCTGTCGTTGAAATCCACGAATATAACGGCTTATTTATGATCATTGCTATATTTGCCCATCTTGCGCTTAACTGGGGGTGGGTAAAGACGCAATTTTTCAAGCGATGATGAGCTCTTTATTATCTTGACTTATCAGTATGTACAGTTATAATAAATGATGTTATATTTCACATAATTTTAATAAAATCAGCGATTTTATTAAAAAATGGGAAAGGAAGATAGGAAATGGCAACATTTGATCCGAAAGATATTCGCAATATCATTCTTTTAGGCCATTCTGGCAGCGGAAAGACATCTTTAGCGGAAGCCATTCTGTTCAGCGCAGGCGCTATCCCGAAAATGGGTAATGTAAGCGAGGGCAGCACCGTATCGGATTACAATGAAGACGAGAAGGAGAAGAAGCATTCCGCCAGTTCTTCCCTCATGAGTTTTACATATAAAGATAAGAAGATAAACATAATCGACACTCCGGGTTACACGGATTTTGCCGGAGAGATGATAGGGGGCTTGAGGGCTGCCGATGCATGCATCGTAGTTGTTAACGCGACCGGCGGTATTGAGATAGGCACTGAGCGTTCTTACAGGATGGCGATGGAGAGAGGCGTGCCGTGCGTCTTTTTTATCAACATGCTGGACAAGGAACATGCCGATTATGATAAATGTTTTGATGATATAAAGAAAAAATTCCGAAAGCATTGCGTAGCGGTCGATTATCCGATAGGGAAAGAATCCGCTATCAGGGAAGAAGTGAATATGCTGACGCGTAAAGGCATCGACGCCCTTCCTGAAAACGAGAGATCGCATGTTGAAGATCTTGCCAGCGAGCTTTCTGAAGCGGTCGCCGAAACGGACGATGCGCTCCTTGAGAAGTACCTGGAAAAAGGCGAGCTTTCAACAGAGGAACTTACGAGCGCTTTTAAAAAGGCTATAATCGCCGGGGAGGTCACTCCCATAATGTGCGGTTCATCCGTCAGGCCTGTAGGCGCAAAAGAACTGCTCGATATGATAGTGGACTACTTTCCGTCTCCTGCCGACCGTCCTAAAGTTGACGGAGTTAAGTCAGATACATCAGAAAAGATATCGATAGGTCCGGATGTGAACGGCCCTCTATCTGCCATCGTCTTTAAAACTTTGTCCGATCCTTTTATCGGCCAAATATCAATGTTCAAGGTATTTTCGGGTAAGCTTGCTTCAAATACCGGGTTTTACAACGTAAATAAAACCGCCAGGGAGAAGATAGGGCAGATTTTCAGCCTTATTGGTAAAGCCCAGACCCCTATGAGTGTAGTTCAAGCAGGTGACATAGCGTGCGTAGCGAAATTGAAAGAGACTGCTACGGGCGACTCTTTAAGCGACGAGAAGAACCCGGTGAAATTGGAAGATATTCAATTCCCGGAACCGGCGATCTCATTCTCATTAAAACCAAAGACTCGTGCCGACGAAGATAAGATATCGACCGCTCTACACAAGCTGACGGCTGAAGATCCGACTTTCAAGGTTACCAGAGATGAGCAGACGAAAGAGATGATAGCTTCGGGTATGGGCGACATGCATATAAATACGATGATAAACAGGATGAAGGTCAGGTATGGGGTGCAGGTTGATCTTGGGACTCCCAAAGTTGCGTATAAAGAGACCATAACCGGTAAGGGCGATTCCATGTACCGCCATAAAAAGCAGTCGGGTGGGGCTGGCCAGTTCGGAGAAGTATGGCTGAAGGTGGAGCCTCTTCAGCGCGGGGCAGGGTTTGAGTTTGCGGATGAAGTGGTAGGGGGAGCCATACCGCGCCCATTTGTTGTGAGCTGCGAAAAAGGTATCCAAGCAGCGCTGCTTGCAGGGCCGCTTGCCGGTTTTCCGGTCGTTGATATTAAAGCGATCGTGTACGACGGCAAGACCCATCCGGTAGATTCAAAAGATATTGCGTTCCAGATCGCGGCCAGGCATGCATTCAAGGATGCGATCTTGAAATCGCGTCCCATTATCCTTGAGCCTATAATGGACGTGGATATAGTGGTCGGCGATGAGTTTATGGGTGATATAACGGGGAGCCTCAATTCACGGCGCGGACGGGTCATGGGGATGGAGCCGGGAGACGGCATACAGACCATAAAGGCAAAGGTGCCGCTTGAGGAAATGTATAAGTATGTAAACGAGCTTAAATCTATTACGGGAGGACGCGGGACTTATACGATGAGTTTTTCTCACTATGAGATGGTCCCGTCAAATCTAGCGCAGGCGATCATAGAGAAAGCCAAACAAACAAGAAAGGAAGAAGTGGAGGAGTCATGAGCGGACATTCAAAGTGGGCAACGATTAAGCATAAGAAGGCGGCAACTGATGCAAAGAGAGGGTCGCTTTTCACGAAGTTAATAAAAGAAATAACTATCGCGGCAAGAAGCGGCGGAAAACCCGAAGCCAATCCGCGTCTCAGGGTGGCTATCGAACGCGCGAAAGAAGCCAGCATGCCATCAGATAACATAGAGCGCGCTATTAAGAAGGGTACAGGAGAACTTGAAGGTGTAAGTTATGAAGATATAGCGCTCGAGGGATACGGACCGGGCGGTGTAGCCATATATGTGGAAGGTGTCAGCGACAACAGGAACAGGACGACCAGCGAGGTAAGGACTATATTCACAAAAAGAGGCAGCAACATGGCTGGGGCCGGTTCCGTAAGCTGGATGTTCGAGAAAAAGGGTTATATTGTAGTAAGCAAAAGTACGATAGATGAAGATAAGCTGATGGGCATCGCTCTTGATGCAGGCGCAGAAGACTTTATCGTAGAAGATGAGAATTACGCTATTAAGACGGCGCCTCAGGATTTCTTCAAAGTGAAAAAGGTCATCGACGATAATAAGATCGCTACGGAAGATGCTGAGATAACGCTTTTGCCCAAGAATACGGTCAGGGTAGAAGGGGACGACGCAAAGAAGGTGCTGGAGCTCATCGACGCGCTTGAAGAGCATGAAGACGTACAGCATGTGTACGCCAATTTCGATATACCGGATGAGTATATAAAAGAATAATGCGAATCATTGGGATCGATCCGGGCCTGGACACGACTGGATACGGGATCATCGAAGACGAGACGTTCAAGGTGATCGAGGCCGGTGTCATCAAGACCCGGTGCAATACACCGATACAGGAACGGCTTAATACGATATTCGCTTCGTTGTCGGAAATAATTACTGAGTACCGGCCGAAGGTCCTTGTTCTGGAAAAGATATTCTCACACTACAAGCATCCGACCACCGCGATCCTCATGGCGCACGCTCGCGGCGCTGTATGTCTGGCATGCGGTATAAATAAGATACACCTGGTGAATTACCCCTCCACGAGGATCAAAAAGGCCATAACGGGCAACGGCCACGCCTCAAAAACGCAGGTTCAGAAGATGGTCCAGGGCCTGCTAAATCTTAAAGAAGCGCCGGAGCCTGTTGACGTAAGCGACGCCCTCGCAATGGCGCTTTGTTACTGCTTTATTGAGAGAAAAAAGAGAATAGGCTGTATAGGATGATATCCCACATATCCGGTAGAATAAAAGAGAAAAAAGAGTCGAGCGTAATAATGGAGGCCGGCTATATTTGTTATGAGGTACTGCTTCCGCCGGTCGTAATGAAGGGTATCGATAGCGTAAAGAGCGAAGATGGTACTGTCAGCCTTGTAGTATTCCACTATTACCAGATGGAGCCTTCCAGGGCAACTCCTGTGCTTGTCGGATTCCTGAATGAAATAGAGAAAGAATTTTTTGAGCAGTTCATAACAGTTTCCGGCGTCGGGCCTAAAGCTGCCTGCAGAGCCCTGACTTTATCATTTGCTGTGATAGCGGAGGCTATCGATAAAGGCGATATGGCGCTTTTAAAGACGCTTCCAGGTATCGGTGAGCGCAAGGCCAGAGAGATAATAGCAAGGCTTCAGGGTAAGGTAGGCAAGTTCGGGCTCATACAGGATAGGGGCTCGGCTCAGCACTCTTCAGCCAAAGAGGACATCAAGGAAGATGCGCTGAACGTTCTGATGCAGCTGCAGTACAAGCGCAATGAGGCGAAGGACATGGTAGATAAGGCGGTAAGACGGAATCCGGATGCAGCTACCTGCGAAGAGATACTGAACGAGATATACAAAGGATCAAAGAGGCAGATAAATGGATAAATCCCAAATCCCAAATCCAAAATCCAAAACAATTTCAAAATCCAAAATTCAAAATAATGTTAACGGCAGGGAGAGGCTTATCACTAATCAGGAGACGGACGAAGATGTCATTATAAACATCTCGCTACGGCCGTCTAAACTCAGCGAATTTATCGGTCAAGATGACTTGGTGAAGAATATGAGAGTATCTCTCGAGGCAGCCAGAAAAAGAGGCGAGCCTATGGAGCACGCGCTTCTCTCAGGGCCTCCGGGGCTCGGGAAGACCTCACTGGCTCATATACTTGCCCATGAGATGGGTGTAAAGATCACTGCGACAAGCGGGCCTGCGATAGAACGCGCGGGCGACCTGGTCGGCATATTAACCAACCTCACTGACGGAGATATTCTTTTTATCGACGAGATACACAGACTTTCCAAGACTGTGGAAGAATTCATATATCCGGCAATGGAAAATTTTGAAATAGATTTTGTCACCGATAAGGGCCCATATGCCAAGACGATGAAGCTCAGCATAAAGCGCTTTACTCTCATAGGCGCAACGACGAGGGCAGGGCTTTTGACGGCGCCGCTTCGCAGCCGTTTCGGCATATTCTGTCACCTCGATTTTTATGAAATTAAAGACCTTGTCAGGATCATAACCCGATCTGCCAGTATATTGAACAT
>JBAYFK010000028.1:0-11732 GCA_041667225.1 Candidatus Omnitrophota bacterium | reverse complement strand
AGGCTTGCCGTTCGTCGTCTCGTGCTCAATCTTTTCCTGTACCTTCGTATCTTTTCCTACCTTTTTCTTCAGGTAATAAAGCTTTGCCCTTCTGACATCGCCTCTTTTTATAACTATGATCTTTTCGATCGACTGCGAATGCAGCGGGAATACCCTTTCAACGCCTTCACCGTACGATACTTTCCTTACGGCAAAAGACTCTCTAAGGCCGGAACCGCTTCTCGCGATGACGATACCCTCGAAAGACTGCGCCCTGGTCTTTCCCTCTTCCATGATCTTGACCTGCACATCAACGGTGTCTCCGACGTTGAACTGCGGTATGTCTTTTTTCAGGAATTGTGCTTCTACTAAAATTATACGCTTATCCATGTCGCTTCTCCTTTTTCTTCTTCAATAAATCGGGTCTTCTCTCTTCGGTCCTCTTGACGGCTTCCCGCATACGCCAATCTTCTATTCTCTTATGGTCCCCGCTCAACACGATATCGGGAACCTTCATCCCTTTAAATTCGGCCGGTCTTGTATACTGAGGATATTCGAGAAGTCCGTTCTCGAACGATTCGAATTCGAGCGATTCATCATCCCCAAGAACTCCCGGCAGAAGCCTCACGACCGTATCTATCAGTACGAGCGCAGGCAGTTCTCCGCAAGTTAAAATATAATCGCCTATCGATATCTCTTCATCGGCCAGGCGCCTGATCCTCTCATCGATGCCTTCATAGTGGCCGCATATGAGGACGAGTCTCGCCGACGCCGATAATCTTCTTGCCGCCGCCTGATCGAGCGTTTTTCCCTGCGGCGTAAGCAATATTACTTTGCTTTTTTTGCCCTTATCCTTCTCGCCTCTTCTTTTAAGCGCTTTGAGATCCTCAAGCGCCGCATAGACCGGCTCGACCTTCATCACCATCCCGGGCCCGCCCCCGAACGGCTTATCATCCGCGCTTCGGTGGTTGTCGGTAGTCCAGTCCCGGATGTTATGCACAACGATCTCAGCAAGGCCTTTCTTCTGAGCGCGTTTTAACATCGACTCCCCGAGGATGTTCTCGAACATCTTCGGGAAGAGCGTCAAGACGTCTATCTTCATTTTTTCAGCGATGTCTTTATTCCCTGCTTTTTTAAGAGCGTCTTCACGATCGGTGAAGGCCGAGCTCCTACCCCAAGCCAGTATTCGGCGCGTTCTTTTTTAACCATCACGTTCGCCGGATCCGTCTTAGGATCATAGTAACCGATCGTCTCGATCGGCCTTCCGTCGCGCGGGCTCCTTTTATCCATCACCACAATGCGATGGAAAGGTTTCTTCGGAGACCCAAACCTTTTAAGTCTGATAACTGCCGGCATTTTTAACCCCTTTCACTTGACTTTACCTGTCCTTCTCTCTCCACACTTTAGCCCCTAACATAGTGAGCTTCTCTTCGATATTCTCATAACCTCTGTCCAAGTGGTATATCCTATGGATTTCGGTCTCGCCTTTTGCTACTAAGCCCGCAAGCACAAGCGCGGCTGATGCCCTCAGGTCCGAGGCCATTACCGGCGCGCCGCTTAAGGCCTTCACGCCCTTCACAATGGCGCTGGCCCCTTCGAGCAGTATATTGGCTCCCATCCTGTTCAGTTCACTTATATGTATAAATCTTTCCGGGTATATCTTTTCGGTTATAACGCTTATTCCGTCGGTCACAGCCATAAGGCTCATGAACTGCGCCTGCATATCCGTAGGAAAACCGGGATAAGGCAGCGTCGTAACGTCGAGCGGACGCAGCTTCCTGACGTACCTTGCCCTGATACCGTTCGGCACCCTGTCAAGCTCCAGGCCTGCCTCTATTAAATTATCCGCGAGAGCCATCAGATTGTCGAGCTTCGCGCCTTTAAGAGTTATGTCGCCTTTAGTTATCGCCGCCGCTATGATATAAGTACCGGCTTCGATCCTGTCGCTTATGACCGTATGGTCCGCTCCGTACAACCTCTTGACGCCTTCGATGATAAGCCTGTGCGATCCCATACCCTGTATCTTGGCGCCCATCTTGATAAGAAAGTTCGTCAGGTCCATTATCTCGGGCTCACACGCAGCGTTCTCTATTATAGTAATGCCTTTGGTCAGCGTCGCAGCCATCATAGTATTTGCTGTCGCAAGAACGCTCGATCCAAAATGTCCGCCGAGATAAACGTTGCCGCCCTTCATCTTCCTGCCATCGGCTTTAATATAACCCTTCTCGACCTTCAGGTTGACGCCAAGAGCCTGAAGCCCTTTAATGTGTAGATCTATAGGCCTTGGGCCGATAACGCAGCCTCCCGGGAACGAAACCTCAGCCCTTCTCTGCTTTGCGAGGAGAGGCCCCAGAACACAGATAGACGCGCGCATCGTGCTTACAAGCTCATACGGCGCGATGTATTTGGTGTAGCCGTTAGCCTCAATAGTGACCTTATCGCCATCCTGCTGCACGCGGACTCCGAAATTCTTGAGAAGCTTCAGCATCGTGCTCATATCGCGTAGAACCGGTATATTCTTTATAACGCATTTCTCGTCGGTAAGAAGAGTAGCCGCCAATATCGGAAGGCATGCATTCTTCGCTCCGCTTATCCTGACTGTGCCTTCCAGCCGCCTGCCTCCGCTTACGATCAATTTTTCCATTCAGCCGTCACGATCCTGTCTATACCGTTATGATCTTTTTTTATATCGATGACCTTAAAACCTTTTCGGCCTTCGACGATTTTTTTAATAGAAGCCGATTGCCCGAATCCTATTTCCATCACCACATTACCGCCGTCCTTCAGATGCCCTGCGGCATTCTGTACTATAGCTCTATAAAAGTCCAGCCCATCCTCTCCGCCGTCCAGCGCTATATGAGGCTCCATAAGCACCTCTTTTTGGAGCCCCTCAAATTCATTTCGCGCTATATACGGCGGATTGGTGACTATAATATCGAACTCACCCTTTATCCCGCCGAATAGATCGCTCTGAACAAATTCGACCCTGTCTGAAACAGCGTGTAGGCTGGCGTTCTGCCTTGCAACATCCAATGCGGCTTCGGATATGTCGGAAGCGACTATTTTACAATTACTTATGTTTTTTGTCAAAGATATTGCGATATTGCCCGATCCTGTGCATAGGTCAAGTATCCTGCAGGATACGGCCGGTTCTCGGCTGTTCTTTGCGGCAAGCCCTATCACAGCCTCAACCGCCATCTCCGTTTCAGGCCGCGGTATAAGCACATCCTCATTCACTATCAGGTCCAAACCGAAAAATTCCGTCCTGCCTATGATGTACTGTAACGGCGTATATGGCTTTATAAGTTTCATTTCGCCGCCTGCAGCTTCATCTTTCGCTCCTCCGCCCTAAGAGCGTCTATCATCTCGTCTATGTCGCCATTTAAAAAATCTTCGAGATTGTGGACGGTAAAACCTATTCTATGATCCGTGATGCGCCTGTCCGGGAAATTATAAGTTCTGATCTTTTCGGAGCGGTCACCGGACCCCACTTGAGTACGCCTGGATTCTGATCTCTGCTGTTGCTGCGCCGACTGCCTCAGGTCAAAAAGCCTGGCCCGCAATACCTTCATAGCCTTGATCTTATTCTTAAGCTGAGATCGCTCATCCTGGCACGTGACTACCATGTTCGTAGGTATATGCGTCAATCGCACTGCCGAGTCCGTCCTGTTAACACCCTGCCCCCCCGCGCCGCCGGACCGGAATACATCTATCCTGATATCTTCCGGCCTTATCTCTATGTCCACGTCTTCTGCTTCGGGCATCACGGCGACCGTCGCAGCGGATGTGTGTATCCGGCCGCTGGCTTCAGTCTCGGGAACCCTCTGGACCCTGTGTGTACCGCTCTCGAATTTGAGGCGTCCGTATGCGCCCTTTCCCGTTATGGAAAATATGACTTCCTTATATCCGCCTTTTTCAGACGTGCTTGCGTCGATCGGCTCGACCTTCCAATTCATATTGACTGCGTATTTAGAATACATCCTCAAGAGGTCCCCGGCAAAAAGGCTCGCTTCAAGCCCGCCCGTGCCGGCCCTGATCTCCATGATTATATTCCTGTCGCCGTCGGACTCGCCTTCGAGGAGCATATCCTCGATCTGGCCCTGAAGTTTTTCAAGCTCATGCCCAAGCTTATGCTTCTCCTCTTCGGCCATCACGATAAAGTCTTTTTCGTGACCCGTCTCGCCCAAAACCTTAGCCAGGTCCCTGATATCGGAATCCGTCTTCAGATATTCTTCGTACTTTCCGACTATGGGCGTAAGACATGCCAGTTCCTTCGCGCACTTTTGATACTCGGCGTTATTCGCTATGACGCTAGGGTCGGCAAGCAGGACGTGAAGTTCCTCGAAACGCTTCTTCTTCTGCTCGACGGCACCCATGAATGAATGTTTTTTTTGGTCCATATTCCTTTTGTATGTTGCCTTTATTTCTTCTCTTCAGTCGCCGTCTCGGATTTTTTGTTCTTGGCCTTGCCCGCATATCTTTTCGCGAACTTCTCGACCCTACCCGCAGAGTCTACAAGTTTCTGCTTACCCGTGAAAAAGGGATGGCATTTGGAACAAAGGTCCACATGTATCGTCGGCTTTGTCGATCTCGTGTGTATAACCTCTCCGCAAACACAAGATATTACAGCTGCTTTGTAATCCGGATGTGTCTTCTCTTTCATTTTACCTCTTCCTCCTTTTTTTTACTTGTTCATGCTCATCAAAAACTCGGCGTTCGTCTTCGTTTTTGAAAGCTTTTCTATTAACAGCTGCATTGCTTCGTCAGTATTCATGTCATTGAGAACCTTTCTCATGAGCCATATCTTCTTAAGCTCTGCGTCCTTCACCAGAAGCTCTTCCTTCCTGGTATTCGACCGTTTAATGTCGATAGCAGGATATATCCTTTTCTGGAAAAGGGTCCTGTCGAGCTGGATCTCCATATTGCCCGTTCCCTTGAACTCTTCGAATATGACCTCGTCCATCCTCGAACCCGTATCGACGAGCGCCGTCGAGATGATGGTAAGGCTTCCGCCTTCTTCAATATTCCTGGCTGCGCCGAAGAACCTCTTGGGCTTCTGAAGCGCGTTCGAATCGACGCCTCCGGAAAGGATCTTTCCGGAATGCGGCACGCACGCGTTATAAGCGCGGGCGAGCCTCGTTATGGAATCGAGTAGGATGACCACGTCCTTCCTGCACTCGACGAGCCGTTTTGCCTTTTCAAGCACTATCTCGGCTACCTGTATATGGCGCTCTGCCGGCTCATCGAACGTTGAGCTTATTACCTCGCCTTTAACTGACCTCTGCATGTCAGTAACTTCTTCCGGACGTTCATCGATGAGCAGAACTATCAGCACCACTTCCGGATAGTTGGTAGTGATCGCGTTCGCTAACTTCTGAAGCAGTACCGTTTTACCGCTGTACGGAGGAGCCACGATCATACCCCTCTGTCCCTTTCCTATGGGCGCCAAAAGATCCATGACGCGCATGGAGACTTCCGACGGGCCGGTCTCAAGACAGAACCTTTCGTTAGGATATAACGGCGTAAGATTGTCGAACAAGGTCTTATCTTTGGTCTCTTCGGGATTTCCGAGATTCACCGCTTCGACCTTCAGGAGGGCAAAATACCTCTCGCCTTCTTTCGGAGGCCTGACCTGGCCGCTGACAGTATCACCGGTCCTCAGGCTGAATTTCCTGATCTGCGACGGAGAAACATAAATATCATCAGGTCCGGGCAGATAATTATAATCGGGTGAGCGCAAAAATCCGAAGCCGTCCGGCAATATCTCAAGAACACCTTCCCCGAATATAAGCCCCTCCTTTTCGGTCTTAGTCTGCAGGATCTTGAATATCAGGTCCTGCTTCTTAAGGCCGCTTATACCGTTAACGTTCAACTCTTTAGCGAGCTTCGTCAGCTCGGCTATGCTCATAGACTTGAGGCCCGCTATCTCCATACCTTCCTCCATATTTCCATAATCTGCTCCTTTGTATCCTTTTTTGTACCGTCATTATCAATAACGAAATCTGCCATCTTTATTTTATCTTTTAACGGGATCTGGCACCTGATCCTTTTTAAACACTCCCCTTTTTTTGTCCGGTATTTCCTGATGCACCGCATTATCTGATTCTTTTGTGAAGCCTTTACGACCACAAGCTTATCAGCAAGCTTTTCAAGGCCGGCCTCTATCAGTAATGGCGCGTCTATAACGATGATGTCATTTTTACGCGCTTCTCTTATCGCGCGTTTTATACTCCTAATGACACCGGGATGGATGATGCGCTCGAGCTTCTTGAGCGCCTTCTTCTCGTTAAAGACTATCTCCGCCAGTTTCTTTCTGTCTATTTCGCCGCGCCTATCTAATATGCCGCGGTCAAACGCCTTTACGATCTTCTTATATCCGGCTGCGCCTTTTTTAAGCGACTGATGCGCGATCGAGTCCGCATCCAGCACTTTCGCGCCGAGAGACTTAAATACGTCTGCAGCGCAAGATTTACCTGTACAAAAACCACCGGTAAGGCCGATCACTAGCATCTCTACCCCAGGATCTTGTTATAAAGTTTTATGTAATCCCTTGCCGACTTCTTCCAGGAGAGGTCCAGTCCCATCACCCTCTTTACAAGACTCGTCCATATCTCAGTGTCCTTGTACACCAGAAGCGCCTTCTTGATGGCCGCAAAGAATTCCTTGGACTTCGGTTCAACAAAAGTGAACCCGTTGCCCTTGCCGTTCTTCGGATCGAACTCTATTACCGTATCCTTAAGCCCGCCCGTCTGCCTGACCACAGGAATAGCTCCGTACCTGAAGCTGATCATCTGTCCAAGCCCGCACGGTTCATATCTCGACGGTATGAGGAAAAGATCGCTGGCGGCATATATCCTCTGAGCAAGAGTCGCATCGAACTTGAGATTTATAGAAGTGTTGCCGTTATATTTTTTAGATATCTTTTCGAATAAGATGTGGTACTTGTTCTCACCGGTCGCGAGAAGGACGAACTGTACCTTCATGTTCAGCAGGCTGTCTATTATCTCAGCGACAAGGTCCGCGCCCTTCTGGTCCGCGAGCCTTGCGACCATCCCTATCATCGGTATGGTCGAATCTATCTTCAACCCCATATCATCCTGGAACATCTCCTTGTTGGCGTATTTGCCTTCGATCGACTTAGCGGTATAGTTCTTGTATATTTTCGTGTCGGTAGCGGGGTCCCACATGCGCGGGTCTATCCCGTTCAATATCCCGCTCAGGACATTCTTCCGGGCTTGCAGCACACCTTCAAGCCCGCACCCGAACTCTTTGGTCAATATCTCTTTGGCATACGTGGGACTGACAGTGCTTACCGCATCCGAGTAGATTATTCCCGCTTTCATCAGGTTAACTTTTCCATAGAACTCGAAATAATTTATATGGAATAGCGCCCAATCGAGCCCCATCTTCGGGA
This sequence comes from Candidatus Omnitrophota bacterium, assembly GCA_041667225.1. Taxonomy (GTDB): domain Bacteria; phylum Omnitrophota; class Gorgyraeia; order 2-01-FULL-45-10; family 2-01-FULL-45-10; genus JBAYFK01. The sequence goes on along the minus strand of JBAYFK010000028.1, from coordinate 4,339 downwards.
ACTCGTCCTTAGGGAATAAGCCCTGGTACGCAAGGTTATGTATAGTGAAGAGCGTCTTTGTCTTGGCAAAGAATTCATCGTATTTATAGAATGTGTTCAGGTATACGGGGACCAGCCCTGTCTGCCAATCGTTGCAATGTATTACATCGGGAGAGAATCCTTCGCGCTTACACCTCTCGAGAACCTCCCGTGAAAAGAACGCGAACCTATCGAGGTTGTCTTTATAGTCTCCGAATTTATCGCCGTAAAGCTCCGCCCTCTTAAAGAAAGCGTCGTTCTTTATAAAATAGACCTTTATATTTTTGCCTATCGTAGTCTCATCCGCCTCTTCCTTGATAGAGGCGTATTTCGGCATCATCACCCTGATGTCTACGCCGAGCTCTTCCAGCGCCGTCGGAAGGCTGCCGCATACGTCCGCGAGTCCGCCTGTCTTGGCAAAAGGGACGACTTCGCTCGAAACCAACAATACCTTAAGTCTCTCCATTACTCCTCCATTTAAAAATATTTAAACTGCTGAAACTGACAATAATGCCTGTTACGGCTTTACGGGATCCATTTCCAGCCAATTCTTACCGGACTCTATTGCCGCAACTATCGGCACCTTCAATTTTATAACATCTTCCATTCCATCCTTGACGACCTTGCTCATCTTACCGAGCTCATCGGAAGGAACGTCAAAAACAAGCTCATCATGGACCTGCAGGATCATCTTCGATTTGTATCCGGAATCCAATAGCTCTTTCTGAATATTGATCATCGCTATCTTGATCACGTCAGCGGCCGATCCCTGTATAGGAGTATTTATCGCGGTCCTCTCGGCAAATTGGCGCAGGCGCACGTCCGAGCTGTTTATCTCCGGTATGTAGCGCCTTCTTCCAAGGATCGTCGTCACAAAACCGTTAGATCTCGCCTCTTCTATCAGGCCGTCCAGGTACACCTTCACTCCCGGATAACGCTCGAAATACGAATCGATGAACTCTTTCGCCTTATCTACTTCAATGCCCAGGCTTTGCGAAAGGCCGTACGGGCTCATGCCGTAGACGATCCCGAAATTCACGGTCTTTGCCATATTGCGCATCTCGGTCGTGACTTCGCCCTCTTTTACACCGAAGACCAGGCTCGCGGTGAACGCATGTATGTCAGAACCTTCCTTAAAGGCGTTTATCAGGTGTTTGTCTTCGGAAAAATGCGCCAGTATCCTCAATTCTATCTGGGAGTAGTCCGCAGCCAAAAGGACGTTGTGCTTTCCGGAAGCGACGAAAGCTTTTCTTATGCGCCGCCCTTCTTCGGTCCTTATCGGTATATTCTGAAGATTGGGCCCGCTCGAAGAGAGCCTGCCCGTTGCCGTCACGGTCTGATTGAACGATGTATGGACTTTTCCGGTATCGGGATTTATCAGCTCCGGAAGAGAATCTACGTATGTAGATTTAAGCTTGGAGAGCTGCCTGTATTCCAGCAGCGCCTCCGGCAACGGATGCTGCCTTGCTAATTTTGTCAAAACTTCTTCGTCTGTGGATATGCCGGTCTTCGTCTTCTTTACGATCGGCAGTTTTAATTTTTCGAAGAGGATCGCGGAAAGCTGTTTAGGCGAATTTATATTGAACTCTTCTCCCGCTATCTCATAGACCTTCCTGGTTATCTTGTCGAGCTTCTTCTCCATCTCTTTCGACAGCCCGGAAAGATATTCCTTGTCGATAGAAATACCGTTTATCTCCATGATCGAAAGCACTTCGACCAAAGGCATCTCCACTTTGTAGAACAGTTCATCGAGGCCCTTACCAGCTATCTCTTTTTCAAGTATATGTTTCAGCCTCAGCGTGACGTCGCTGTCCTCGCAGCAATAGAGGCAGACCTTGCCTACATCTACCTTGTCCATAGTGATCGCGTTCTTGCCTTTACCTATCAGCTCCTCTATCGGGGTGGTCAGGCGGTGGCTTAAATAGTCGAGAGATATGTCTTCAAGATTATGATTCAATTTCGACGGGTTCAATATATATGAAGCAACCATCGTGTCAAAGGCTATTCCGCCAAGCTTTATACCGTATTTAGAAAGAACGATATATTCGTATTTTATGTTTTGGCCCGTCTTTTTGATCGAACCGTCCTCAAGCACATCTTTTAACGCCGCAAGTACCATCTCTGTATCGAGCTTTTCCGACCCCCTAGCCGTATCCTCAGATACACCGACATAGTAAGCCTTACCCACTTCCCATGAAAAAGATATCCCTACAAGCCTTGCAAGCATCGGGTCTTCGCTCGTAGTCTCTGTGTCAAAAGTGAACCCATCGAGCTTCTCAAGCTTCTTTACGAGGGAATCGAACGCATTCTTATCGGCTATGAGCTCATAGGTAGACTTGAGCGTTCCTTTTGGAGTAACATCCTTCAGGAGCGATTTGAACTCAAACTCCTTAAACAGTTCAAAAAGCTTTTCCTGGTCTCCGGGCTTGAGCTTGAGCTCATCAAAGTCTATCTTGAGCGGGACTTCCGTATCGAGTACAGAGAGTTCTTTACTCAAGACCGCCATCTTCTCATTTTCTTTCAGGATCTTCTTCCTTGCTTCGCTCTTGACCTTGTCTATATTATTATAGAGATTTTCGATCGTACCGAACTCGGTAATAAGCTCTACCGCCGTCTTCTCGCCTATCCCGGAGACTCCGGGTATGTTATCGGTCGCGTCACCCATGAGCGCCATGATATCGGTCATGCGGTCGGGGCCAACCCCATAAACTTCCTTGACCTTCCCGGAATCGTAGATAAGGCCTTCCTTGTGAGTGCTGAATATCTTGATATGGTCATCTACGAGCTGAAGCGCATCCTTGTCGCCCGTTACTATGAACGTCTCTATGTTATTCTTTTCGGCGCTTTTCGCTATGGTAGCCAGAACATCATCCGCCTCATATCCCTGAACCTCGAATATCGGGATATTATACGCCTCGACGACCTGCTTGATATGCGGTATCTGGCTTGCAAGATCATCCGGCATCGGCTTCCTGTGGGCTTTGTACTCTTTGAACTTTTCGTGCCTGAAAGTCGGGCCCTTCAGGTCAAACGCTACAGCGATCATATCCGGCTCATTCTCTTTGATGATCCTGTTGAGCATCGTCACAAAGCCGTATATGGCGTTCGTAGGCCGTCCCTTTGAGTTCGATAAGGCCCTTATCGCATAGTAAGCACGATAGCAGAATGAATTTCCATCGATCAGAAATAGACGCTTATTAGACATTATCTGGCGAGCCTTTACAGGGTCCTAATGCAGAAGGAGCTTTTGGCATTTTTCAATTTTTTTGGGATATAGATTCTCTCGACTTGATTATGCAATAATATTTAGATATTTACGAGGAAAGTCTTATTGCTAGCTATGGATATTATACAAAATAAGGCTAATATGTCAAGAAGATTGTGCAAAATTTTTTATAGTTCAAAGCGAGAACAAAAAAGTTCAAAAATCAAAAAATATCTCACTATTTTATGAACTAACAAGGTTTTTTAGCTCGTTTTACAGTCGGAGAATCGAAACAACGCTCTCCCTATGGCCTGACCGGGATCCGACCCTATTGCCCCGCCCTATATTATGTGATACAATATCGTGGTGAGGACAATGACAGAACGAAGAAGATTTCAAAGATATGACTGCGCATTTAACGTGAGGTATTGCACTCGCGGCATAGCCTCCATCGAGAGCACTTCTACGTCCTTAAACATCTCTCGCAAGGGTATTCGCCTTCACTTGTCCAGAATAATCAAGATCGGTGACATCCTGGAACTCGACATAGATCCGGCTGACAAAAAAGGTCCCGTTTCCGCTATAGGCAGGGTCGTATGGACGAGCGGTTCCAGCGACGTATCTGAATTCGAACAGGATGCCGGAATAGAGTTCAAGCGCATGGATCCTTCTGAAGTGGAGCGCCTGCTCCAGTCTGCGTATTAAATCTTAGTCTCTCGCCATCTTCATATTATCCGAAAAATAGTTCCCCGTAAGGTCGTCTATTGCCTGTGTTAACTCCTGGAGCCTCATCTCTTTTTCAAATCTGGATCTAGATTCTTCATCCGGTAAGGTCGCGAGATCGAACTGCACGCGTTTACGCTCATAATATATACGCCGAAGATCGTCCAGGATATCATTCCTGAGCTGAGTTGTAAGTCTCGACCGCACATCGATGCTCGTCTGGGCATCGCTCCATATAAGATCTCCCAACTCCCAAGATACTGAGACATCCCATCCATTCGAAAAATCATCAGGCCCGATGACCGCGTAATCCTTTGTTGCGCTGGTATATATTTCTGTATTTGTAGACCGGTTCTTATCTATGCCTAAAGATACTTTCGGCACGAGCGCTCT
>JBAYFK010000027.1:0-11797 GCA_041667225.1 Candidatus Omnitrophota bacterium | reverse complement strand
TCGCTGGTAACTAAGCGTACCGCGGAACTGGAAAAGGCTAACAAGGCCCTTGAGTCTGAACTTGAATGGCACATGAATGCCGAAGAGAACCTGTCGGTCACGTCCCAGCAATGGCAGAAGACTTTTAATGCCATCTCAGACCTCATTTCGATCCAGGATAAAAATTTTAAACTCGTCCAGGTCAATAAGGCATACGCGGACCTGTTCAAGATGAAGCCTGGGGAACTAGTAGGCAGGACCTGTTATCCGATCGTTCACGGTACGACCGAGCCATGCCTTAACTGCCCGCAGAAAAGAACTCTCGAGACCAAAAAAACTCAAAGGCTGGAATATTTCGAACCACGTTTCAATATGCATCTGGAAGTAATGACATACCCCATATTTGACTCAAATAACGATGTCGCGGGCACGGTCCATATAATAAAAGACATAACGGAGCGTAAGCACGCGGAGCATGTCCTTAAAGAGGCTGCGGAGTTGAAGACCCATTTTACGTCCATGGTATCGCATGAATTGCGCACGCCTCTTACGGCAATAAAAGAAGGCATATCGATAGTATTGGACGAAACGACAGGCGCGCTTAACAGCGAACAAAAAGATTTTCTTGAGATATCCAAAAGGAACGTGGACCGGCTGGCGAGACTTATAAATGACGTTCTCGATTACCAGAAGCTCGAGACCGGAAAATTTGAATTCGAGCTTAAAGAGAACGACATGAACGACGTCATAAAAGAGGTGCAAAAGACGATGATAGCGGTCGCGAAGAACAAGGGCCTTGATATCGTTCTGAGGCTCGAAGACGGGCTTCCGAAATTCAAATTTGACCGTGACAAGATCGTCCAGGTACTGACGAACCTGATCAGTAACGCGATCAAGTTCACGGATAAGGGCAAGATCACGGTCACTTCAAGCAAGGGCGGCGGTATAGTCCAGGTCGCGGTCAGCGATACGGGCCCGGGGATCGAAAAGAATGACCTGCCTAAACTTTTCCGCGCGTTCGAGCAGCTGGAAAAAGGAAAAGACAGAAGGACCGGAGGTACGGGCCTTGGCCTTACAATATCTAAAGAGATAATAGAGAAGCACGGCGGCGCGATATGGGCTGAATCAGAGCGCGGTCAAGGCTCGACGTTCAACTTTACGCTGCCTTATTCCAGAAGCGGAGGGGCAATATAATGAAGAAGGTCCTGGTAGTCGATGACGAACAAGATGTGCTGAAAGTCGTATCGTTCAGGCTCAAAAAAGCAGGGTATGATGTTGCGACGGCAGCCAATGGCAGGATCGCTCTCGACATGGTCGCTGTAAATAAACCCGACCTGATGTTATTGGACATACAGATGCCTGTTCTGGACGGATTTGAGGTTTGCAAGGCTATAAAAGGCGATGAGGATCTTAAGAACATACCCATAATCTTATTGACCGCAAAGAGCTCCAGTATAATCATTGATATGGTGAACGATCTAAAAGCGGACGATTATATGGTAAAGCCTTTTAATCCTGAAGAGCTGCTCGATAAAGTACGCAAATACTTAGAACAGTGAAAGTGAGGCCCCGGTGAAAAAGAAGATATTGCTCGTAGACGACGAAGAAGATATCCTGACGCTGATAGGTAAAAAGATCAGTAAGTGGGATTATGATGTGATGGAAGCTGCTAACGGCAAAGAAGCATTGGATGTGTTAATAAGCAAGCATCCTGATATAGTCATCCTCGATTATATGATGCCGGGTATGGACGGAATAGAGACGCTTAAGGAGATCAGGAAGATATCCAAGAACATTCCGGTCATCATGTTCACCGCATTTCCCGATAAGAAGTCTATGGACGAGGTCAAGGCGCTGGGCGTTTGCGCTTACATACCAAAATTGAGCGTCCTGTCATCATCTATATCCGCGTTAAAAGAAGCGCTCCGCGTTGCGGAGAAGACGATAAAAATTTAAGAGATCCGCGAAAAAAACATGAAGCACCTTTTCCTTGCAGTTATAGCCGCCGGTCTCGTTACGATCACGGTCCTTTCTATGAGCTGCAGCTCAAAAACCCAGCCTTACTGCCTTACAGGCGCATTTCTCGCCGATAGCCCAACCATAAGCGATATAGATGGTTTCAAAAAGTCTTACGGCAAGAAGCCGTATATGGTGATGGTATTTGCCGGATGGGGAGGCCTGGTAGACGAAAAGGTTATAAAAGACGTCTATTCCGAAGGATGCGTCCTATTTGTGACCTGGGAACCGTGGGATCCGGCGACGAAAGAAGGAATAGACTTTGATAAGGTCCTCTCCGGAGGTTATGACGGTTATATCGGCTCTTTTGGAGAGCGTCTCAAGTCTTCGGGAGGGATCGTATTTATCAGGTTCGCGCACGAAATGAACGGTGACTGGTATCCCTGGTCAGGACTTAAGATTGGCAGAGAAAAATATATAGCCGTTCACCGCTATTTAAAGACTAAATTCGACAAGATGGGACTTGCGGACGTAAAATGGGTCTTCTCGGTGAACTGGGAGGATGTGCCCAAGGAGAATAACCACTTCATGCTGTACTATCCCGGAGACGGCTTTGTAGATTATATAGGGATAGACGGGTATAACTGGGGCGATACAAAGCCATGGAGCTCATGGATGAGCTTTAAAGAGATCTTCGCTCATAGGTACGAAGAGATAATGAGCCTTGTGAAAAAACCGGTCCTGATATCCGAGTTCAGTTCGACGGGCAGCGGAGGGGATAAGGCCGCCTGGATAAAAGATGCGATCGTTGATATGAAGCAGATGAGAGGCGTGGCAGGATTTGTCCTTTTCAATGTAGATAAAGAGACCGACTGGAGTTTCCCGGCGGATGCTCTTCCCGGAAAAGCGCTTAAGAGGTCCCTTGAAGACGGGTGGTTGCATGATAGCGAAGCTTTTAGGGGAGAATAAATATTTCTTATTGACAAATAGCTCCTCATGTAATAGAATTAACCAACTTGAGACAAAGACGTCCATAGAAGTTTATGGGTGTCTTTTTTTTGTCTGTACATGTGCATAATTATTATGCATAAATTGCACCTTGAATGGGCAAGGATAAAATGAAAATACTGTATAAAGAGAACCTGGTAGACATTCCCGGAACGAAAGTAACAAAGATAGATATTGAAGCGCCGCATATCGCCGCGAAGGCAAAGCCCGGTGAGTTCGTAGTTTTGATGGTGAGCGAGAACGGAGAACGCCTTCCTCTTACGGTGGTGAATGCAGACGTGAAAAAAGGCGCCATTACGCTCATATTCCAGGAAGCCGGTTACAGCACCGCTCTTCTCGGGAAGATGTCGGTCGGAGATTCGCTCTATTCGCTTGTCGGCCCCCTCGGCCATGCTACCGAGATAAAGAATTACGGCAAGGTCATCCTCGTAGGCGGCGGTGTAGGGATAGCCGAGATATATCCCGTAGCCGCAGCGTTTAAAAAAGCCGGGAACCTCGTTACTACTATATTGGGCGCCAGGACCAAAGATATACTTATACTCGAGAAAGAATTGAGAGAAGCGTCGACGGAGCTCCTCGTCGCGACCGATGACGGATCGTACGGCCGGAAAGGTTTTACTACCGATATCCTGAACGATCTCCTGTCGGCCAATAAAGATTATTCGCTCGTATATGCCGTAGGGCCTATTCCCATGATGAAGAAGGTCGCAGAAGCCACCCTCCCATTCAAGGTAAAGACGGTCGCGTCATTGAACGCCCTTATGGTCGACGGTACAGGAATGTGCGGCTGCTGCAGAGTTACTGTCGGCGGGCATGTTAAATTTTCGTGTGTCGACGGCCCGGAGTTTGACGCTCATCAGGTCGATTGGGAAGAGCTGGGGAAGAGGAACCGCGTTTATATACAAAAAGAAAAGCATATCTGTAAGCTGTCTTTGGGGGGCTCATCCAAATGAAAGAACCGGTAAAGATAAAAGAGAGGCCCTCATCGGAGCGCGGTTCAAATTTTGATGAAGTTGTATTAGGATATAGCGAGGCCGAGGCCCTGGAAGAGGCTAAGAGATGCCTTCAGTGTAAGAACCCTTTGTGCAGCCAGGGCTGTCCCGTCGGCATCGACATAAAGAAATTCATAAAAGAGATAACCGAAAAAGATTACAAGAGCGCCTACCTTACAATAAAAGAGACGAACAATTTCCCTTCCATATGCGGCAGGGTATGCCCCGCCGAATACCAGTGCAGAAAAGCCTGCGTTCTCACAAAGAAAGGCTCCGTATTCGCTTCGGATAATGCCATCAATATACATTTTTTAGAGCGTTTCGCGGGAGATTTCGGTAAGGATGAACAGGTGGTCAATCCGTCCAAGCCGCGAGCCGCCCTTTCAGGCAAGAGAGTAGCCGTTGTCGGTTCCGGGCCCGCGAGCCTGTGCTGCGCCGGCGAACTTGCCCGCAACGGAGTTGAGGTCACCATATTCGAAGGCCTTCACAAGACCGGAGGGGTCTTGCGTTACGGGATACCGCCTTTCAGGCTTCCCAGGAACATGCTCGATTTTGAGATAGATCATCTCAAGAAGATAGGCGTAAAGATCGTTACGAGCTTCATTATAGGTAAGGCGAAGACCTTGGATGAAATTTTCGCGGAAGGATACTCCGCGATATTTTTAGGCCTTGGCGCCGGGATACCGTCATTCCTCGGCGTCGAGGGAGAGAACCTGTGTAACATCTATTCCGCAAATGAATTCCTGACCCGCGTCAATCTGATGGAGGCTTATAAGTATCCCCAGTTCCACACTCCTGTTAATATAGGGAAGTCGATGGTGGTCATAGGCGGCGGCAATACCGCGATGGATGCAGCCCGCGTTGCGCTGAGACTGCAGAAGATGGCAGGCTTAGAACCCGATACGACCGTTATTTACAGGCGTACCGAGGTCGAGATGCCTGCGCGCAGGCTTGAGATCCATCACGCGAAAGAAGAAGGGGTAAAGTTCGAATTCCTCGTACAACCAGTGTCGTTTGGCGGGGATAAGGACGGATGTGTGAGTGCGCTCAAGGTTCTTAAGTGCGAACTGGGAGAACCCGATCCATCGGGAAGACGCAGGCCTGTACCGGTAAAAGGGAGCGAGACCGATATCGAATGTGACGGCGTTGTCATAGCGCTCGGCCTCCAGGCTAACACGTTACTCACGAACGTAGTACCAGGGTTAAAAGTAGACAAGTACAAAGATATAGTAGTTGACCCCGAGACCATGGCCACTTCGCTCGAAGGCGTATATGCGGGAGGCGATATTGTGGGCGGAGAAGGGACCGTAATAGAAGCGATGGGCATGGGGAAGAAGGCCGCGCGGGCTATCATAGATCATATAGCGTAGCGCGTTAAAAGATATTGCATAAAGCAGATAAGGAAACGAAAGGAGCAGGTAATGAGTAAGAAGATAGACCAGTTTATGGCGAATGTCATCAGCAAGAATCCGGGGGAAGTAGAATTCCATCAGGCGGTGAGGGAAGTAGTTGAATCGGTAATGCCTTTCATCGAAGCGAACCCAAAATATGAAAAAGCGAAGATCCTCGAAAGAATGGTAGAGCCGGAGAGGGTCATCATGTTCCGTGTGCCGTGGCAGGACGACAAGGGCGATATCCACATCAATAAGGCTTACAGGATAGAGATGAACAGCGCCATAGGCCCTTACAAAGGCGGCCTTCGCCTGCACCCGAGCGTAAATCTCGGCATATTGAAGTTCCTGGCGTTCGAACAGGTATTCAAGAACAGCCTTACGACCCTGCCGATGGGCGGAGGAAAGGGCGGTTCAGATTTCGATCCCAAAGGAAAATCCGACAGCGAAGTGATGAGGTTCTGCCAGAGTTTTATGACGGAGCTTCAGAGGCACATAGGCCCTGATACCGACGTTCCCGCCGGAGATATCGGAGTAGGCGGACGCGAGATCGGATATATGTTCGGCCAGTATAAAAGGCTGCGTAATGAGTTCACGGGAGTACTCACCGGCAAGGGCCTCAGCTGGGGCGGAAGTTTGATACGCCCGGAAGCTACCGGCTATGGCTGCGTATACTTCGTGCAGGAGATGCTCAAGACCAAAGGCGATTCTTTGAGAGACAAGGTCTGCGCCGTATCAGGTTCAGGCAACGTCGCCCAGTACACGGTAGAGAAACTTATCGAGCTCGGCGCGAAAGTAGTGACTCTCTCTGATTCGGACGGGTTCATCCATGACGAGGGCGGGATAGACGCTAAAGAACTGAAATGCGTGCTGGAGCTCAAGAACGTGAAGCGCGGCCGCATAAAAGAGTGCGCCAGCGAGTTCAAGTGCAAATATTACGACAAGAAGAAACCGTGGTCGGTCGAATGCGACATAGCGTTCCCGAGCGCGACGCAGAACGAGATCAATGAAGAGGACGCCAAGATGCTGGTGAAGAACGGATGCATAGCCATCGGCGAAGGCGCGAACATGCCGACGACGCCCGAAGGAGTTGAAGTGTTCCAGAAGGCGAAGATCCTCTACGCTCCCGGCAAGGCTTCGAATGCCGGCGGAGTCGCTACATCCGGCCTTGAGATGAGCCAGAACAGCATGAGGCTTTCATGGTCGAGGGAAGAGGTCAATAGCAGGCTTCACGAGATCATGGTCAATATCCATGCTAACTGTGTTCAGTACGGCAAGGAAAAAGGCGGCTATATAAATTACGTTAACGGCGCGAACATAGCCGGTTTCGTAAAAGTGGCCGATGCGATGTTGGCACAGGGGCTGGTCTAAAGCATAGAAGAACAGATCTTTGTATTATAGTTCGTAACTACGCCTTGAGCAGATCGGATGCTGCTCAAGGCGTAGCTTTAAAAAAGTGTCTATAATTTTTACCCGTCATGGTACAATAAGATTGCCGATCAAATAGACTATCCAATTTACGGGAGGTAAAATGCCGCGTCATACCGATATCAAAAAAGTGCTTATAATAGGTTCCGGACCCATCATCATAGGTCAGGCATGCGAATTCGATTATTCCGGTACCCAGGCCTGTAAGGCGCTGCGTGAAGAAGGGTATGAGGTGGTCCTTGTCAACTCGAACCCCGCTACCATCATGACGGATCCTCAGACTGCGGATAAGACATATATTGAACCTCTCACCGTCGAAAGCGTCGAAAAGATAATAGCTAAAGAGCGTCCCGATGCCCTGCTCCCTAACCTCGGCGGCCAGACCGGACTCAATCTCGCTTCAAGTCTCCATAAAGCCGGTGTGCTTGCAAAATACAATGTGAGGATCATAGGTGTAAAGGCCGATGCCATAGAGCGCGGAGAGGACAGGGAAGCGTTCAAAGACACGATGAGGAAACTGGGCATAGATGTCCCGGAATCGGAAATATGCCTTACAGTTGAAGAAGCGGAAAAGGTAGCGACCCGTCTCAATTTCCCTGTCGTCGTCCGTCCGGCGTATACTATGGGCGGCACAGGCGGCGGTATAGTTTATAATAACGAAGAGCTCAAAGAAGTGGCGACCCGCGGCCTCGCGGCTAGCCTCATCCACCAGATACTTTTAGAGCAGGCCGTTGTAGGCTGGGAAGAACTCGAGCTGGAAGTAGTGCGCGATGAAAAAAATCAGAAGATCACCGTATGTTTTATAGAGAATATAGATCCGATGGGTGTGCATACGGGCGACAGTTTCTGCGTAGCCCCCATGTTGACCGTCCCCCAAAAATTACAGAAGAGGATGCAGGAAGTCTCTTACAGGATCGTCGACGCGATCGGCGTCGTCGGCGGCACGAATATACAGTTCGCCCACAACCTTAAGACGGACAAGCTCGTCGCGATCGAGATCAACCCGCGCACCTCGCGTTCTTCGGCGCTCGCGTCCAAAGCGACAGGCTTCCCTATCGCAAGAGTCTCTACAAAGCTCGCCGCAGGCATAACCATGGACGAGATACCGTACTGGAAGAAAGGCACGCTGGAAAAATACGAACCGAGCGGCAATTACGTCGTCATAAAGTTCGCGCGATGGGCTTTTGAGAAATTCCCGCAGGCGAAAGATATCTTAGGCACGCAGATGAAGGCCGTCGGCGAAGTTATGAGCATCGGCAGGACGTTCAAAGAGGCCTTCCAGAAGTCGATCCGTTCCCTCGAGATCGGCAGGTGCGGGCTCGGTTTTGCCAAAGATTTTAATACACTATCCAAAGAAGAACTGCAGAAAAGGATCTCGTATCCTACGAGCGAGCGGGTATTCCTCATGTACGAAGCGCTTCGCAAGGGCGTGACGGTAGAAGAGCTGAACGACCTGACCCATATCGGCGTCTGGTTCATCAACGAGATGAAGGAGATGGTCCAGTTCGAAGAGAAGATGCGCGCCTCTTCGTTCGACGCCCTTTCCGACGGCGATCTTAAGAAGGCCAAAGAATGGGGATTCAGCGATAAGTATCTTGCGAAACTTTTTAAGATCAAGGAAGCGGCGGTGCGTAAACGCAGGCAGGCAGTGGTAAAGAACGCTCATTACGAGGCGGTCCCTGTGAGCGGGGTTAAAGATGCAGCGTATTACTATTCTACGTATCTCCCTGGAAAAGATGAAGTCCCTGTTTCGAATAAAAAGAAGATACTCATTCTTGGCGGCGGCCCCAACAGGATAGGCCAGGGCATAGAATTCGATTATACCTGCGTTCACGCCGCGTTCGCGCTGCGCGACGGGGGTTTCGAATCTATAATGGTCAACTGCAACCCCGAAACCGTATCTACCGATTATGACACTTCCGACAAGCTATATTTCGAACCGCTGACGGTCGAAGACGTCCTGGCCATTTACCAGAAAGAGAAACCGGATGGCGCGATCGTCCAGTTCGGCGGACAGACGCCCCTGAATATCGCGCAGGAACTGCAGGATAACGGCGTAAAGATATTGGGTACGAGCGTAGAGAGTATCGCGTTCGCCGAGGATAGAGAATTATTCCGTAAGAAGATGATAGAGTTGAACATACTACAGACGGAAGGCGCGACCGCGTTTTCTCTGGAAGAAGCGGTCAAGATCGCCGGCAGGATCGGTTACCCGCTTATGGTGAGGCCATCGTTCGTACTCGGCGGCAGGGGCATGGAGGTCATATACGACGAAGAGATGCTGCGTAAATACGCCGAAGAGGCGATACGTGTCAGTCCCGAATACCCGATGCTCATCGACAGGTTCCTGGAGAACGCGCTCGAGTGCGAAGTCGATGCCTTGTGCGACGGAGAGACTACTTTCGTTGCTTCGGTCATGGAACACATAGAACAGGCCGGCATCCATTCGGGAGATTCAGCGTGCTCGATCCCGCCCCGCACGATAAAGGCCGAACACCTCAAGACCATCGAAGACTATACGGCCAAGATCGCCAACGAGCTCAAGGTCGTAGGGCTCATCAATATCCAGTACGCGATCTGTAACGACAAAGTGTATATACTTGAAGCCAACCCGCGCGCTTCGCGTACGGTCCCGTTCGTTTCGAAGATGATGGGCATACCGATCGCGCGCATAGCGACGCAGCTCATGCTTGGCAAGAAGATAAAAGACTTCCCTGAGCTGAAGAAGTTGTGCTGTGATTATGTAGGAGTGAAAGAAGCGGTATTTCCGTTCAATATGTTCCCCGAAGTCGATCCTATCCTCGGACCTGAGATGAGGGCGACGGGAGAGGTCATGGGTATAGCAAAGTCGTTCGGCCTCGCGTTCTACAAAGCGCAGGAAGCCGTCGGGACGCCGCTGCCTCAGGAAGGAAGCGTCCTGATAACAGTCGCGGATAAAGACAAGGCTGAAGCGCTTCCGATCGCGAAACGCATGTCGGAAATGGGCTTCACGCTTTATGCCACGGAGCATACACATGAGTTCCTTGAAAAGAAAGGTGTAAAGAACCTTCTTATAAAGAAGATCCACGAGGGCCGGCCGAACATAGCCGACGCCATCAAGAACAGGCAGCTGAACCTTATAATAAATACCCCGACGGGCAGGTACGGCAAGAGCGACGACGGATACATCCGTATGATGGCGATCCAATATAAGATCCCGTACATGACGACCATGGCGGCGGCAAAAGCGTCCGTAGAAGGTATCGAGAAGGTTAAGCAGGGGCAGGAGACGCCTCTATCTCTGCAGGAATATCATAAACAGAAGTCCGAAAAAAATTCGGAAAAAGCGGCGTGCTGCCAGAGAGGTTCAAAATGAGCGGGATATTCGGAGTAGTCTCAAAAGATAATTGCGCCGAGGACCTCTTTTACGGGACCGACTATCACACACATCTTGGGACCGAGTATGGCGGAATGGCCGTATTGGGAGAACGTTTCTGGCGCCAGATACACAATATCAGCCAGGGCCAGTTCAAATCTAAATTTTACGACGACCATAAACATATGAACGGGAATAAAGGCATAGGGGTCATAAGCGATTCTGATGAGCAGCCCATATTCCTGAACTCGAAGCTTGGGCCTTTCTGCATCGTCACATCAGGTCTCATCGAAAATAAGGATGACCTGGAAAAAATGCTTCTTAAAAAAGGAGTATCTTTCAGCGAGGTGAGTAAGGATAGGGTGAATGCCACCGAGCTCATAGCCAAGCTGATCGTGGAAGGCAACGATATCGTAGACGGCATCGAAAAAATGTTCAAGGCGATCGAGGGATCGTGTTCACTCCTTCTTCTTAATAAAGAAGGTATATATGCTGCGCGCGACAAGTCCGGATATACTACCCTTGCTATCGGAAAAAGCGATTCGTCCTGGGCGGTCACCGCAGAAAGCTGCGCGTTCGCGAACCTCGGATATGAGACCGTGAAATTCATGGAGCCCGGCGAGATCATACTGATAAACGAGAACGGCCCGGTCTGCCGCAGGGAAGGCTCCCTCCAAAAACAGATATGTTCGTTCCTGTGGATCTATACCGGTTTTCCGGCTTCAAGCTATGAGGGGATCAATGTAGAGACGGTGAGGGAGAGATGCGGCAGGTCCCTTGCGCGTCACGACAAAGATCTGGAGATCGATGTTGTGTCGGGCGTCCCGGATTCCGGAGCTGCCCATGCAATAGGCTATGCGATGGAGTCGGGGAAGCCCTATCGCAGGCCGCTCATCAAATATACACCCGGTTACGGCCGCAGCTATACGCCTCCGTCGCAGAAGACGCGCGACCTGATCGCCAAGATGAAGCTAGTACCTATAAAGGATATAATATCGGGTAACAGGATCGTAGTCTGCGATGACTCGATAGTCAGAGGCACCCAGCTTAAGAGCTTTGCTATAAATAAATTATGGGCCTGCGGCGCCAAAGAGGTGCACGTGAGGCCTGCATGTCCTCCGCTCATGTTTCCCTGCAAATTCTGCCTCTCTACGCGCACGACTAGCGAATTGATCGCGCGCAGGGCTATCAGGGCGCTTGAGAACGGCGAGATAGAGGACGTTTCCGAATATCTCGATTGCACTACGGAAAAGTACGCGAAGATGGTGAAGTGGATCGAGGGCCATCTGGAAGTCACCACTCTCAGGTATCAGACCATCGACGATATGGTGAACGCCATAGGATTGCCGAAAGAGAAACTCTGCCTGTTCTGCTGGACGGGCAAATGTCCCGGCACGTCTTCGTGCGGCACCGGCGGTAAGTCCGCCCAGTCAGCGAAGCCGGCCCAGAACCCGATACCCTGCACCGCCAAAAAATAGTTCATAGTACACGATAGGAATATTACCACAGGGGAGGCTTAACCGCCTCCCCTGATCCATTTCCTCCCGGTCTTCTCACCCCCCGTTGGCGGTTACTTTTGCGGCCATCTTCCGCTTGTCGCAAATTTAGATTAGGCATCTAAATTTGCTGTTGTAAAATTTACGATGGTAAAGCCTATATCGCCCCAATGTATCGTAAATTTTAAAAGT